>DATEIA010000233.1:0-3375 GCA_035279305.1 Rhizomicrobium sp. | reverse complement strand
AGGAAGACGACGATCTGTTGGGCGAAGTGGAAGACGAGGAAGACGATGTCTCGGGCATCATCGATCCCGGCATCGCCAAGGACGAACCTTAGTCTTTACAATTCTTTTAAGGTCGCATTGTTAGAGCAATGCGGACGTTTTGAGGTCCGGATACCAGACCGGTCCTTGATTGGTACGGGGCCATAGCTCAGCTGGGAGAGCGCCTGCATGGCATGCAGGAGGTCAGCGGTTCGATCCCGCTTGGCTCCACCATTCATTTCGATCGCTGCGCGATCGAAATGAATGCCAAGGGCGGGCGCGCGACAGCGACTTGAGCCCGCCCGCGGCAGTGCAAACTGACCGACATTTCCGGATACAGCACTGAAGCTCCGACCTAGTAGCGCCGCCTCTGGCCGTGCGAGGCGCATAGCGCCCGCAGCGATGTCAGGCGACCCTTAGCGGCAGCGTAAGGGACGCCGCCCGGACGCCGCGAAGGGGCGCAGGCGGGCAAACTGTAAATTGCAAAGCAGCCGGTAAAACCCTTCACCACCGTTAGCGAAAATTGGTGGAGCCAAGCACCCACGCACAGCGCCCGCAATTCCTCATCGCGCGCAAATTTAATCTCTAAACTTTTCCGCAAATGCCGTTTTGACTCTTCAAAACCGCCGGCAATTCTTCACGCATTAGAAGGAGGGGTATCCTTTATAATGGCTTTGCACTGGCAATGTTTGAGGGCCTCATGCATCGGATGAATTTCTCCCAGGCGGGCGCACCGCAAAAGGAAACCCACACCGCAAACCCGCTGCTGTTGTTCATGGCGTCGGGCATTTGCGCGGCGTGGTTGATCGAAACCCTGCTCGCGCAACTCGGCATGTAGCTGAAGCGCGCCTATCCAACGCGGCGCAGCGCGCCGGGGCGCGGTTGGCGGCCAATCCAGCCGAACGCCGGGCACCGTTAGGCAGGACCGGAGGGGTTAAGGAGAAGTCGTTGTTGCAGAGGCGATTTGCATAGTGTTCTGGCCGCCGCCGCTGCCTGCCGCCACCACAA
Organism: Rhizomicrobium sp.; assembly: GCA_035279305.1. Taxonomy (GTDB): domain Bacteria; phylum Pseudomonadota; class Alphaproteobacteria; order Micropepsales; family Micropepsaceae; genus Rhizomicrobium. Next base: position 2,349 of record DATEIA010000233.1, on the reverse strand, counting down.
CCACCGCGATGATCGCGCCGGTTCCGATCAGCGCCAAGCCGGCGCGTGCCTGCTGCGCCACCTTTACACCCGCGGTGCGGCCAGACTTGAGCGGACCCGCCTCCGGTGACCGCGTGCCGGCCCGGGTCGGAGCTTCGGCCGTCCGGGCCGAGGGCGCGGCCCAGACCAAAGGCAAGGTCAAAAAAGACAAGCCCAAAAACGTGATCGCCACGACAAAGGTAAAAATCCGCATTCGCTTGCCTGTAGTCCCCTAAGCACCTCTTTCGCCTGCTAATTTGACGAAATTGCGACGGGCCGATCTGTCGTGTGCCCCGGTTTCGTCAACACCCCTTGCTGGCCAGCATATCGCCCGAGCGCCGGGCATCCTGGATGACCGGCCAGGCGATTGCGGTCGATGGCGGCTTTAGCGTCGGCCACACCGAAGACGTTTCGGGCGCTCGTCCTTGGATTTCAGACGCAAATGGGACAAGACAGTTTTCTAGACCGCAGGCTAAGTTAAGCCGCCGCCACGGATACCGCTTTTGACTGGTTTTATCGACGCCCGCACGCTTGACACCGCCACGGTTCTGGAGCCCGACCTCGCCATTATCGGCGGCGGTCCGGCGGGCATCAGCCTGGCGCTTGCGCTGGCGGATACCAAGCTGAACATCCTGCTGCTGGAATCCGGCGGCATGAATTTCGACCCCAACGTTCAGAAAATGTATGCCGGAGCGCAAAACGGCGTGCGCTATACCGCGCTGGATGCTGGACGGCTGCGCCTGCTGGGCGGCAGCACCAATCATTGGGGCGGCTGGTGCCGCCCGCTGGACGCGATCGATTTCGAACGGCGCGACGGGATGCCTCATTCGGGCTGGCCTTTCCCCAAAACGGCGCTGGACGCTTATTACCCTCGCGCCCAGAAATTGGTGGAGGCCGGCCCCTGGCTGTACGACAAGGCCGGGGCCAGCGTCGCGGCGTTGGGCGCGCCGCTGAAATTGGGCGGCGGCGGCCTCTACACCAGCTGGTTCCAATTCTCCAAGACCCGCGACGGTCAGCTGCCGACCTATTTCGGCCATCGTTACAAAGAGGACCTCAAACGCGCGCCGCGCGTGACGCCGATGCTGCATGCCAATGTCACCGGCATCCGTTTGACCAAAGACGCGCAACGCGTCGATCACCTCGACGTCGCAACCCTCAATGCGCAGGGCGGGGCCGGCAAGCGCTTTACCGTGAAACCCCGTGTCACCGTGCTGGCCTGCGGCGGGATGGAGAATGTCCGCCTGTTGCTGGCCTCCAATGACGTAGCGGCAAACGGCATTGGCAATCAGAACGACCTGGTGGGCCGCTTCTTCGCCGACAATCCGATTCCACGCGATGTCGCGACCCTGGTATCTTTTGCCGGACCGCTGGCGCCCTACTACGGCAACAATCTGGCCGTGGGGAAAGGACCCGTGCTGCAGGCCACCTTTGCCCCGACCGATGCGTTTCGCCAAGCGCGCAAGATGACCGCTTCCCTGACCACGGTGGAGCAACCGGTCGATCTGGATGAGACCGGCAAGGCGGCGGTGATCACCACTGCCATCGCGCTGGGCGTGGATGCGTCCAACGCCAAGGCCTATTCGCTGGGCTGCGGCCTGGAATTGCTGCCCGATCCCAACCGGCGCCTGACCCTGACCGGCGAAAAGGATGCGCTGGGCCTGCCGCGCTTGAAACTCAACATGCGCATGGCGGAAGCCGATTTCAGCCTCTACCACGATACTTTGAAAGAACTGGGGCGGCAGTTGCTGTCTTCCGGAACCGGGATGGTCAAGATCAACCGCCGCGAAAGCTGGTCCGAAAATATGGACTGGGGCAATCACCATCTGGGCACCACCCGCATGCATGACGATCCCAAGCAAGGAGTCGTCGATGCCAACAGTCAGGTCCATGGCCTAGGCAATCTCTATGTCGCGGGCAGTTCGGTGTTTCCCACCTACAGCGCCTCCAATCCCACTTTGAACCTGATCGCCCTCGCCTTGCGGCTGGCCGATCATCTGAAAAAGGTGATGTTGTGAAGCGGCGCGGTCTCATTGCCGGTGTCGCGGCGGCGGGCGTGGCAGCCACCGCCGGGCTCTATCGCTTCACCGACCTGTTCGTGAAGCACTATGCGCCCACGCCGTATGACGATGTGTTGGCGGCGCTGATCGACCGCGAACAGGCCGCCCGTTTTGGCGCCTCGGTTTCCGGAACGATGGACACAAAAGCCCTGGCGGCGAAATTGCGCCCTATGCTCAAGTCCGGCGGGCTCACCGCCGCCGCTAAAGCCGATATTGCGGCGGACCGTTTGATCGAAGTGGACGGCTGGATAGTTCCGCAAAGCGTGGCGCTGCT
>DATEIA010000232.1:0-11907 GCA_035279305.1 Rhizomicrobium sp. | reverse complement strand
CGCCGATCTCAATGTCCGCATGTCGCTGTACCGGCGGCTGGCGGGGATCGAGACCCGGGAAGATATCGACCGTTTCGCCGCCGAACTGATCGACCGTTTCGGGCCGCTGCCGGACGAGGTCAAGCATCTGTTCGAGATTGTTACTATCAAGCAGCTGGCCAAGGCCGCCGGGGTGGAGAAGATCGATGCCGGTCCCAAGGGCGGCACCATTGCCTTTCGGGGCAATTCCTTCGCCAATCCGCTGAAGCTGATTCAGTTCATCAATCAGCATAGCGGCACTATGAAGGTGCGGCCCGATCAGAAGATCGTGGTCACCCGCGACTGGCCCACGCCCGAAAGCCGCCTTGCCGGCGCCAAGGCGCTGCTGGGGCAGTTGGCCAAGCTGGCCACATGAAGCCTTATACCGTGGCCGAAGGCGGTGTGCGGCTGGCTTTGCGCCTGACCCCGCGGGCTTCGCGCAATGGCGTGGATGGCATCATGGCCGACGCGGAGGGGCGGCCCCTGCTCAAGTTGCGGCTGGTCGCGCCGCCGGTCGAAGGCGCGGCGAATGACGCGTTGATTGCTTACCTGGCCAAGACGCTATCGCTACGCAAAGCCGATATCACCATCCGTTCCGGTGAGACCAGCCGGATCAAGATCCTGCATCTGGCGGGTGATAGCACCGCCATCCTGCAGAAGCTGGATAGCTGGCTGGCGTAAAATAGTGCCGGTCAAACCTATTTCCGGCCAGTCTCAAATTGCCTTCGCGGCCTGTGCCCGTGCCAGCGCCTCGGGCGGCCAGACCTTGGGCACGTCGTAAAATTCCGCGAATATTTTCGCGTCTTGCGGCAAGGTCACCCAAGGCAGTTTGGTGGACGTGAAGATATGCACGTCCGGCGTGACGGCGGAGGGATCGTCCAAGGTGCCGGCGCGCACAAAGGCCAGCGCCGGTCCGGCCTGCGGATAGTGGCTCCACAAGGCGACATGGCATTTGGGGCAGCGCGCGATCTTCTGGCCCTTGCCGCTGGCCGAGGGCGTGTCCACCATCACCGTCTGGCCCGTAACATCCAGCGCGCTGGTTTCCACAATGGCATTGATCACAAAACCGCTGCCGGTCTCGCGCTGGCACCAGCGGCAATGGCAGCAATGCACTATCATCGGCGCGGCGGTCATGCGGTAACGCACGCCGCCACAATCGCAACCGCCGTCCATCATTCCAGCTCCATGACCGTCGCGCTGCCGGCCTGGATGCGCTCCAGCAGCATGGGACATTCCGGCACCATGCGCTCCATCCAGTAGCGAGCGCACATCAGCTTATCCTTGTGGAATTTACTGTCTTTGCCCAGCGATATTTTCGCCATCTTGCCCCACATCAGCGCCAACATGGTGATGCCCATCAGCCGCAGATAATCGGAGGCGCCCGCGCCCGCATCATTGGGGTTCTTCAGCCCGTTGGCCGCCAGCCATAGAGTCGCCGCCTGCAACGCCTCGGTGCCGCGTTTCACCCCCGTCACGAACGGTTTCATCGCTTCGTCTTTTTCATGTTCGCCGATCCAGCCGGTCAGCAGACCGAACAACGCCATCGGCGCGGCGCCGCCCTTGCGCCCCAGCTTGCGGCCCACCAGATCCATGGCCTGCACGCCGTTGGCGCCTTCATAAGTCATGTTGATGCGGGCATCGCGGACAAACTGTTCCACGCCATTGTCGCGGATATAGCCATGGCCGCCATAGCATTGCATGCCCAGATTGGCGGCCTCAAAACCCATGTCGGTACAAAAGGATTTGATCACCGGGGTCATCAGGTCTTCTAGCAACCCCGCCGTTTCAGCCTCGGGACGCATGGACTGGGAAATGGAAATATTCAACGTCGTCCAGGCCGCCAGGGCGCGCGCGCCCTCCACAAAGGAGCGGGCTTGCAACAGCATGCGTTTGACATCCGGATGCACGATCTCCAGATCGGCGGGCTTGTCCGGTTCCTTGGGCCCGGTCAGGGCGCGGCCCACCCGGCGCTCATGGGCATAGGCATAGCCGTTCTGATAGGCGACTTCGCCCAATCCGATGCCCTGGATGCCCACCCCCAGCCGCGCCGCGTTCATCATGCCGAACATGCCCGCCATGCCGGCGCTGGCGGAACGTTTCTCGCCCGGCTTGGGCGGGGTGGGTTTGGGGCCCAGCCGCCAGGCGATGGCGTCGTCGAAATTCAGCACACAGGTGGCCTGGCCCTTGATGCCCATCTTGTGCTCGATGCCGCCGGTATTGACACCATTGCGCGCCGTCGTGGCGCCGTCTTCCTGGACGATGAATTTGGGTACCATGAAGAAATTGACGGTCGCCAGATCGTCATGGATCTGGCCATTCTCGTCGGGGATCTTGGCGATCACCAAATGGATGATGTTATCGGTCAGATCCTGATCGCCGCCCGAGATGAAAATCTTGGTGCCGTTCATCTTGTAGGTGCCGTCGGGCTGTTCCACCGCCTTGGTCTTCATCAGGCGAAGGTCGGTGCCGCAGCCCGGCTCGGTCAGGCACATGGTTCCGGCCCAGTCGCCCGACACCATCTTGGGCGCGATATGCTGCTTCATCCAGTCCGCACCCGTCGCCAGCAGCGCGCCATAGGCGCCCGCCGTCAGCATGGGATACATCGCCAGCGATTGGTTGGCGCTCATCCCCATTTCGCTCACCGCCATGGTGAGGAGGGGCGGCATGCCGGCGCCGCCCACGCTTTCCGGCGCGCCAAGCCCGCCCCAGCCCGCTTCGCTATAGGCCTTGTAGGCCTCTTGGAACCCCTTGGGCGTACGGACGGTGCCGTTCTCGAAATGGCAGCCTTCCTCGTCGCCCGATTGGTTCAGCGGTTGGAGAACTTCCTCGCAGAACTTGCCGGCATTGGAGAGAATGTCGTCGATCAGGTCCGGCGACAGATCGGCGAAGCCGGGCAGGTCGCGATGTTTCTCCAGTTCCAGCATCTCGTGAAACAGGAAGCGGAAATCTTCGACCGGCGCGCGATAGAGGGGCATGCGAAAGATCCGTTTTGGGAATCGGCTAGTCTTACCCCGGACGCGCTTGGCCCGCCATTGTGCAATCGCAACAGAACCGGCCGCTAGGGCCGGTCAGGAGATGACGGAGACGCGCGGATTCGTTGCCCCCACCATCCGGCTTACATTGGTAATGCAGGCGTCAAGATCCGGGTAGATCGCGCGAACATTGGCCAAGCCTTTCTTATCCAAATAGGAACTCATCACCAGCACGGCGCGGGTGGTCATCAGATATTCGCCGCCTGCCATGGCCTTTCCGCCATTGAACGGATCGGCCTTCAAGGTCTCGATTTGCGCCTGTGTCGGCGGGGGTGCATTGGGCGGCCACATGGCGAGAAATGAGTCGTACCAACTCGCCTTGTTGTCCATGTAATAGGCGCCGCCATAACCAACGGGGTAACCTGATTTACCCGATGTGCGGTCAATCGCGTTTTTGAGTGCCCATAGATAGAGCGGCGCCCAGTCCGAATGCCCGGTAAGGACACCAAAGGCCAACGCCGTCAGCATATAGTCAACTTGCCAAGGGCCGAATACGCCGGGACCGCTCACCAGGCGGAAAGTTTGATTGGCTGGGTCAACCATGAACTTACGGTAGTAAGCAAGCTGATTGTCCAAAAGTTTCTTCCAATAGCTCGCTGGATGGCAGGTCGATGGAAGCGTCCCAGCCGCCTCCGCGTCTTGCGTGGCCACGTGTGCCATGAACAGGTTGCGAAAAGCCCAGGCAATGCCGCGATACTCGCCGTACACCGTGGCGATATTGCGCTGTGCGCTCATATAGCCATCGCATAGAACCGTGAAGTTCGCGCTATATTGCAAGTCCTCCAGAAAGCCGGAATCGAGAGTGGCGACATGGGCGAGATAACTTAGTTCGTAGTAATGCGCCTGTTGCGGCACCCAGTTGCCGCCAAATTTACGATAGGCGGTCGCCTTGGGATCTGGGGGGCCTGCCAACAGCCACGGCGCGCCTTGCTTTTCTTCCGAATAAGCATTGGTTCCTGGATATTTGATCAGATCGATGGGCTTGCCGGTTTTTTCATCGCGGAAATGCATGGGGCAGGATCCCGCGGCCAGCGCCCAAGCCAGCATTGGGCCAGGCTTGCCGCCCAACATGTAAGAAGCGCTGGGGTCTGTGATCAAACCGATCTCGGCGCGTTCGCCAGTTGTGGGCATGTAGGTGGTAATGCCCGCATTATCCATTGGTCCCTTGAAAGTATAGTTGGCGGTCTGGCCAATCCTTGCGCCAGTATCTCCGTACGGAAACATGCGGTTGGCGGCAACGATTTGGGCCGGCGTCCTTTTTGTCGCAATCGGAGTGGGCCTGTAAGTCCATTCGGCGTTCCACCAATGTGCCGGAATGTCGGCATCAAAAACGACACCGGCGCCATTTTCGATTTTCACATGATGAGTGCCCAGATGATAGGGCGCTGGCTGAACACGGGACTTCGTCAAATCGCCCAGCGCGCCGAGGTGGAATACGATACGGCCGTCTTGGCGAAACCCGACATAATAGGATGGAATTTTGGGGCCGTCGGGATAGGTATAGGCCGCGCCATTCAGCGTAACCGTGACCTTCAAATTCGCAGCCGCATTCTGCGCGGATAGTCCGGTTATACCTAGAACGCTGCTGGCAGCGCCGCCGGCCAAAATCCTGCGCCGGTTCAGTTTATGGAAGTTTTTTGTCATGACAGAAGAGTATCTCATCCGGGGGGGGTAGTATAAGCCAGCTGCTTGCCTTCAGTTATATCACTATGACGCTTGGAAGCACCAATAGAATCAGAACCTAGAGAGACAGCAATCTGCTGTTAATGCTTGTAACAGTGATAACCGCGCCTCTACTATTTCATAAGCTGGCAAAAACGATCGGCCAGGTGACCGGCGAATTGCCGGGATGAAAATAGTGACTGCGCGCAGGCCCGACTGCTTTCGCCAAGCCGCTGGTGAAGCCATCGTCCCAGCAGCTGCGGGATCGCCTGCCGCAGACTGCCGGCATCGTGGCAGGGAACCGCCAGGGCATTCTCCCCGACGCTTTTGCGAAGATTCAAAATCCGACGCGGTTTACTATGTCGCACAAAAAGGGCCGGATGCTTGTGCACCCGGCCCTGACCCCAATCCTGATCTGTCGTCAAATCGTCTTACTGTTGGACCGTGGCGTCGGCCGAACCGTTGACACTCGCCGCCGCCTGCTGCTGATTGAGCTGACGCGTCGTCTCGGCTTCCGCCGCGTTGGCATTGGCCTGGGCCTTGCGCGACAGTTTGTCCGCGCTGGTTTGAGTCGAGCGGTTCACGCTGGCCGCGTTGTTGGCGATATCGGCACTGTTGACATCGCCGCTGGCCGACACGCCGGGCGAAATACTGGCGCCCGCCGCGGCATTGGCCTGGGCCTTGTCGTTCATCGTCGCCGCCGCGCTGTCGCCCGCATTGCCGGTGGTGCGCCGGGTGGTGCCCGCCCCGGCATTGGCGGTGTTTTCAGCCGCGGTGGTGGTGCGGTTGATGGCGCCCGTTGCGGACGGTGTGGTCAGTGTGCCGTTGATGCCGGTGGTGGCCGACCGGCCCATGGCGCCGGCCCCGGCTGCGCCGCCGACGCCGCCGGTCGCGCCGGAGATGGTACCGCCGACCGCGCCGCCCAACTGGGCGAAAGCCGGTGTGGCGATCATCGCGGCGCCGCACAGCAGCGCGGCCATGCAGCCTTTGTTCAAGATGCGTTTCATAATTTTCTCCTGGGTATGGGCCCGCGGCCCGTTTGCCCCTGCGGACGAAACGGCTGAAGCGGCGAATGTCTCCCGTCTCCAAGACGGAAACGAAGAATCTTTCGCGCCTTTTGACGCGCGATCTGGCAAAATCAGGGCAAATGGGGCAGAAGTTTGCCGAAAAGCAAGTTCCTGCGCGATCCCATAGCTCAGCAGGATAGAGCGGCGGTTTCCTAATATAAGAGCAGGTGTTTCAGTCTGTTCGTCCCGTTCGTCGAACCCTTGGCAACCCTGCATTTCAGGTTACAGGTCGTTTCAGGCGCGCTCGGGCAGTTACGCAATTCTATGCCCCATATGTGCCCCAAAATGAGCCCCGCCAGGAAAACGAACCGAACCGTCCTGCCGTGACAAGCAAATGAGGCCTGAATACCGTGGCGAATCGCCCACTGACCGACACCTTCATCAAGGCGCTAACGGTGCCGGCTGGCAAGCGTATCGAAATATTTGATCAGAAGATTACGGGACGCTTCCAAAAGACTTTCTGGATACCAAGATCGGGGAAAGACCGCTCTGGAGTTTCTCTCGCACGGTGTTTCCACTGCGCTGTTCAAGATTGCCGGTCAGACGGCACGCAAAAATCCCGCCTCGCCCGCTGGAAACCGAGGAGATACGGGAGCTGTTCACGCGGGACCTGCGCCTCTGGCGCAAAGCGGACATTGGACCGAAGTCCAATATTTCTGCGAAGTTCCCGTTCGATAGTGTCGCCTGCCGCAGGACAAATCGCTAACGCAAAACGGGTATGCCATGACACTGGAGGTGGCGATCGTGCTCGGCATCAAGCTGAGCATCGCATTGAGCGTCTTTGCCCATGGCCTCAATGCAACGATGAGCGAGATCACCTACCTCTTTAGGCATCCGCGCCGGTTCGCCAAATCGATCCTGGCAATCGACATCGTCATGCCACTGTTCGCATTGCTGGTCTTGGCTATAACCGATCTGCCGGCGCCGATCAGGCTCGCGCTGGCGGCGCTGTCAGTTTCGCCGATCGAGGTCATTGCGCCCAAGAGACCGGTGAGGGTAGGAGGCGTGGATCCATATTTCGTCGGACTCTTGGTCGCCGTATCGCTTATCGCCCTGGTGTTTGTTCCTTTGTCCGTTGAGCTGCTGGGCAGGGTCCGGGGAGCCGAGGCGCAGGTTCCGGTCTCGAAGGTTGCACTTTTGATGGCCGTGACCGTTCTGGGGCCACTGGTTGCAGGCGTAGCGGTACGCAAGCTCCGGCCTGGCTTTGCCGAAAATGCCGCCGGGCCGCTGGCGAAATTTTCCGCCATCCTGCTCATCTTGTGCGTATTGCCCATACTGCCCGGCGCACTGCCAAAGGTCTGGTCTCTGGTCGGCGATGGCGCGCTGGCTTCGTTCGCAGCCTTTGCGCTGGTGGGCCTCGCCGTCGGGCACTTTCTGGGCGGGCCAGATTCCGAGGATCGCACTGTGCTGGCGATTGCTACGGCGTCCCGGCATCCCGCGGTCGCTCTCGCGATCGCGGCCTCGAGTTTTCCCTCCGAGAAACTCGTGGTCCCGGCCATCCTCATGTATCTGTTGGTAAACGGGCTGGTCTCATTTCTCTATGTGTTCTGGCGCAAGCGACGCGCTCCGGCCCTTGATCCACTAGCTACCGTGAGATGAATTTGCGCGGATATTCCCTGATGGGACTTTTGGCCAATAACACAACCCGTCGTCCGGCGATCTACTTCGTGTTCAAGTTGCCGATCCTTTCCGAGTCACGAACGAACATTGGAAGGTGCAAAAACTGGGGGTGTTGCTCGTCGTGGCCGAACTGGCTGCAACCTCTGGCCGGAGCCATGTGTGCCTGCGGGCATCCACGGGCCGTCGGTACCACCCAAACCCAAGGAGACGATCATGTTCCGTTTCTTCACAGCCGCTTCCATTTTTGCCCTGACCGTCACCGCCGCCCAGGCGGCCGCCGCAATTGACGTCCAGTTCAGGGATTTGGACCTTTCTAGGCCCTCAGACGCTCGTGTTTTGGAAGCGCGAGTCCATCAGTTCGCCGATAAAGTCTGTGATCCGCTGCGGGCTTACCCCACGTCGCTATTTTATCGAACCTGGTTCAACACCTGTGTTCATGCGACCCGCGCTGAAACCACGAGGCGTGTAGAGGCCATGGCCGGCCGGTACCGCATGTTTGCCAGAAACTAGTGTCCCGATTCCGAAATTCGCTTGACCTCTGTATCGGGCTTTGGGCGAATTTCGGAATCGAGGGACACTAGTAAATTATTGATTCTAGTGTCGTTTTGGTTTCGAAGTTCGCACTGAGCCCGATATCAATTATGTGGCGAACTTCGAAACCACGACACTAGATGCACTTTTGATTCGGCATATGCGGTGGGCGCCTGAGAACCGAAGGCGCCCACCACTTTGTGACCCCGGGCCCAACTAATTCCCGTCGCAGCCATATTGGATCCGAGCGGTGGTATCCTTCTTGTGCAATCTCGTTCCTTCGAGCTTCACGGTTCTCAAAGCCGCGCGCAAGGCTGGACGGCTGCATCGTTCTCAGTTTTCTACATGAATTTGAGCGTGTCGTGGACATGATTTAGGTCCGCGCGCATTCCAGCGACATGGCCGCGCGGTTTGACGCCTGTCGTGGCACGCTTTGACAACCAATTGGCACATTTGAACAATGCAACGGGAGCTTGATTGCTTAAGTTAGAGCCGACGGACCGATAGGACTTCTATAGAGACGCTCAGGGCTTGCGTCTTAGAGAACCGGATACCGCGCACGAGACGGTCCGAGTGATGTGCGCATGCGGACTCTTTGTGAATCCTTTGCGGATTTTGGCGGATTGATAACCGAATCCCGAAGACAGACCAACTTGGGAGATCCAGGCAATGTTGAAGACGTTGACCGCAACGCATCGGCAGCGCGACCGCGCCAGCAAGGATCCTCGCGTCAGTGAATCGGCAGTTTGGTGCGCTGCGGCCCGGTTGCGGAAGCAATTTCCTGACACACCGTGGCTTGAGGCGTCGTATCGGGCAGATCGCGCTTATGTGGCGGGACACATGCACTATTTCCGCTTGTGGGGACGCGTTGCGCATGCCCTGCGGGAACAGTGCGAAAACCGCCTCATGGCGGCGCGCTGAGGGCTCGGCCGTTCTGCGAAGCAGCCATGCGATTTAACCATTAGGGCATACAAGGCATGAAAAAATCTACGTTAGTAAGCGTTTTGCTGATAGGGGGTTTTGTCACGGGATGTGCCGGCCTACCCGGAATCAAGGACGTAAATCCCGCCAAGGATGCAAATCGGGTCGAAGCTGAAAATCAAGCTAAGGCCATCGACGTCATGCCAGCCAATGGCCAGTTCGGTTTATTCCAGCAGGCCATGGCGCGGGTGCGCGCCAGCTATGTGCGTCCCGTCGAGGACAGCGAGCTGATCGACGGCGCCATCCAGGGCATGGTGTCTGGCCTTGATCCCCATTCCAGCTACCTGAGCGCCAAGGCCTATAGCAATTCGCTGAACACCATCAAGGGCCAGTTCGGCGGTATCGGTCTGGTGATGGAGCCGGATAATGGGCTGATCAAGGTGATAGCGCCGCAGGACGGCGCCCCCGCGGCCAAGGCGGGGATAAAGGCCGATGACAGGATTTCGGCGATCGACGGCGTGTCGGTCGACGGTACGGATTTCGACGACGCTATCGACAGGATGCGTGGTCCCGCCGGCAGCAGTGTCACCCTTACCATCCTGCGCCAAGGCGATAAAAAGCCGTTTGATGTGTCACTGGTGCGCGCCATCGTTTCCGTGGCCGCGGTAAATTGGCGCCGCGAAGGCGATATCGCATACATCCGAATTCCGGGATTCAACGACAATACCGGTGAAGGGTTTGAGAATGCGGTGCACGACCTGAAGAAACAGATTGGTCCGGTCCTTAAAGGCTATGTGCTGGACCTGCGCAACAATCCAGGCGGACTGGTCAATCAGGCAGTCCGGGTGTCGGACGATCTGCTCGTGTCCGGCGAAATCGTCTCGATCCGCGGCCGGAGTGCAGAAAATATCCAGCGCTACACCGCCAAGGACGGCGACATCGCCGATGGCAAGCCAATCGTCGTTCTCATCAATGGCGGCACGGCAAGTGCCTCGGAAATCGTTTCGGGCGCACTGCAGGACAATAAGCGCGCCACTGTCATCGGCTTGACCAGCTATGGCAAGGGCTCGGTGCAGACCAATATCCCCCTGGGCGTGGGGCTGGGTGCGTTGCACCTGACCACCGGGCGCTATTACACTCCATCGGGCCATTCCATTCAGGCCCGAGGCATCATCCCGGACATCCAGGTGGCACAAGGCGATGAGGCCGCTATGTCCAAGGAGGCTGATCTGCGCAAGCACCTGACAAGGGAGGAAGCGCCCGCCAGGCAAACCGCCGCCCCCCCGATCAAGCCGGCTCCGGGAAAAATCTATGACGACTTTCAGCTCTCCTACGCGAAGGATTTGTTGAATGGAGCGCAGGCTGTGGCGATGCGTTAGTCTAGCTGTACGCGATTGCCATTAAAATAGTCGCGTTGGCCACCGCCACGGGATCATGCGCTCGGCGCTATCGCAAGCCACCGGTCCGAACCGAATTGAGAGGGAGTGCCACTGAGTAATTGTTCAGATTCACAACATTGGATTCCGGCGCAGGCTTGATCAGGCTGGCATACCGCCGGCCGTCGCGGAGAAGAGCTTTAACACCCTCAAACATTTCGCGGCGTAGCCTGTTCATGTGCGACGCGCTCCCGTCGCGCAAACCCCAAATCGCGTCACGCCGCTCCACATGGTTCATATCTTCCCAACCCTCGATCATGCGAGTACCGTACTTGCCATGTCGATACGTGGGCAGCCGATCCGATATCGCTCGTCAACAATGGTGCTCATCCTGTGGAGTCCGGAGGGGACAAAGAACGGTTAATCCTTCATCGTGATGCCGCCATATTTTTGAGCGCCTCCGGCTTCAAAAGGCGCACTTCATGCCTTTTTCGCAGTGCGATCAGGCCTGCGCGGTCGAATTGGGAAAGGCTGCGGGAGACCGCCTTGACGGGGAGAGCAAGATAGTCGGCGATTTCCTGCCTGGTCATCGCAAGATGAAGGACATCTTGCCGGTTGAAACGCACCTGCCAATCCAGCAAAAATGAAGCGACTTTTCTCGCCGCGCCGGGCGTGGCAAGCAGCAGAGCATGACACTGGGCTTGTGCCAGGCTCTGCATTGCATATTGAAGTAGCTGGTGTGAGACAGAATGATCCCTTTGCGCCATAAGCGCGATGTCGCTGCGACGGTAACGGATGAGTGTGCAGTCGCTGACCGCCTCCGCCCCCAGTTTCCGATTTGCGTCTAAGTCGAAACCGAAGACTTCACCGCTGGTATAAAAGGCGGCAATCTGACGGCGTCCGTCATCCAAGAATTTGCATGTTCGCACAATACCAGAAACAACCATGTAGAACATGACTGTGCTATCGCCTTCGGCGAAAATCTCTTCGTCCTTCGGGATCTGGACCACGAAGCCTGCGGCATTCAAGGGCGCCTTTGGGTTCCGGTGGACACCCTGCTCCTGCCGGACAGAAACAACGCCGGAAGGCGGAGAGGCGGCGCCGGTTGCTAGTTGGACCATCATGTTCATCCAAACAATTCCATGGTTCTTCTAGCCGGATGGCGAAGATCGAAGTATTCGATCTTGGTCCTATGGAGTTTTACGGAGCCAAGTGTGCAGGGTGATATCGATCCTCCAGGGCCATGAACTTTCGCTCAGCGGCGGTCGTTGTGCTCATTGACGGCGAATTGCGTCGAGGGTGCCACGGCCCGATCGCTGGTAAGGCTGGATGGAATTCTGGAAAATAGCACCCGACAAAAAGCCCGCTAGCTAAGCCGGCGGCGGGAGAGGTCATGCCACTGTGCCGTCCGTGCCGCCGCCGGCAGGCTTGTGTGCGGTATTTTATGCTTTTTTCCAGCCAGGCCCCGGATCAAAAGTCTTGATCTGTGCCGCCGCGGCGCTGGTATTCGGTCCTAAGTCTTTCTGAAAGACATCACCATCCTGGTTGACGATGAAGGTCATCACGCCGGAAACGCCGTAGGTCGCTGGGTGGGCGATCAGGGCGTAGCCGCCCATCAGTTTTCCATGCGCCAGATAACTGTATGCGCCGCCCTTGGCGGCCGGGCCCTGGCCAGTAAGA
>DATEIA010000231.1:0-5847 GCA_035279305.1 Rhizomicrobium sp. | reverse complement strand
CCCGGCTATGGCCAGGATCCCAATCTGATGAAGCCGTCGGTGCCTTGGCCGCTGACCCTGACGCCGGACCAGCGCGCGGTATTGCGCATCGCCGCCGGTCTGATCCTGCCCGCCGACGCCCATTCGCCATCGGGCGCCAGCTTGCATCTGGAGGCCTTTGTCGACGAATGGGTGAGCGCGCCTTATCCGCAGCAGCAGCGAGACCGGGTCGTCATTCTGTCCGGTCTGGCATGGCTGGATGCGGAAAGCACCGCGCGCTTCGGAAAAAATTTCGCCCAGGCCGATGACACGGAGCGGTGCGCCATCTTCGACAGCATCGCCTTCAGGGCCAAGGTGCAGCTAGGCTATGAGCGTCCGGCCTTCTTCTTCGCGCGGCTGCGCGCACTGTTGATGGGTGGTTTCTATTCCTTGCCGGAAGGCATGAAGGATATCGGCTATATCGGCAACGCGCCGATGGCCGGCGACTATCCCGGTCCCACGCCAGAGGCAGTAGCGCATCTGGATGCGGCTCTGGCCAAGCTGGGCATCAAGACGGCCTGATCGACATAGTAAAGTGGATGACGGCCTATCGGCGCTTCCTACGATGGAGCGAGGCGGGCATCTGGGAAGCGGTCGTTATGACGCTCGCCCAGGCGATGTGTGCAGCTGTGCAGGCAAGGCTTTAACTATCTATCTCGAAACTTCAAACTGGAACGCGCGATGAAGTTCTTGATCTCTGCTCTTTGTGCCGTGATCGCGCTTGGGTGCGAGCCCATATTGGCGGACACTTGGCAGCCTTCTTCCGGGCATACGCAAATACCGATTTGGCCGGGAACGCCGCCCGATACGAAACCGATGTCGGGACCGGAAATCGCAGGCGGGGTGAAGAAAAACGTCGCCGGTAGGCCCTGGACGTATGTGACCCGTGTCTCCCACCCCACGATGACCGTCTATTCGCCAAGCGGAAAGAACACCGGGGTCGCGGTCGTGGTTTTCCCCGGTGGCGGCTTCGAAGTGCTGGCGATCGATCTCGAAGGCACCGAAATATGCGACTGGCTGACGGCGAAGGGCATCACCTGTGTTCTGTTAAAGTATCGCGTCCCGAGCGAGCCCTACGACCCCAAATGCGATTGCCGTCCCGACAATCTCGTGACATCGACGCGGTCGCTGGAGGATGCGCAACGGACCATGGGGCTTGTGCGCCTTCACGCGAAGGAATGGCACATCGATCCGCACAAGGTCGGCGTGCTCGGCTTCTCCGCCGGCGGGTATATCGCGGCAGAGGTCAACACGCGATACAAGAATCGCCTCTACGCACCGATCGATCATGCCGACAAGGAAAGCGCGCGGCCGGATTTCGCCATACTCGTCTATCCGGGCCATCTCACGCCGGACAATACGACCGACAACGCGATGAATCCGAACGTTCCGATCACGTCCGACACGCCGCCGACATTTCTGGTCCAGGCCGAGAACGACACGACCGACGGCGTGCATCAGGTGCTGGCTTATTATATCGCGGCTGCGAAGGTTGGCGCGCCGGTGGAGATGCATCTGTATGCACAAGGCGGGCATGCATTCGGCTTACGGCATACAGTGAATCCGATCACCGATTGGCCGCGACTGGTGGAGACGTGGTTGCACACGATCGGTATGACGCCGGAGTAACGACGTTGAGCAAATGTCTCCTCGGCCTTTCCGAAACTTCGTAAACAGGACCTAGTTGGCCGGCAGCCGCTTTATCCAGATATTGCGGAAGGAGACATGGCTGTCTGGATTGCCATGATCCTGCAGTGCCAGCGGCAGTTCGGCGGCATGGGGCGTGTAGGTGCCGACCTTGCCGTGCACCGTGGCACCGATCAGCGCGACGTTGTGCTGCACCAATACACCGTTCAGTTTTACCGTCACACGGGCCGGCACCGTCACCGTGCCGCCGGAGAAATGCGGCGCGCGGAAGGTGATATCGTAGCATTGCCACACGCCGGCGGGACGTGCCGCATTCACCAGCGGCGGGAATTGAGAATAGATCGCGCCCAGCATGCCGTCCGGATAGGTTTGGTTCTTGTAATTGTCCAGGATCTGAACCTCGTACAGTCCCATCAGGAAGACGCCGCTGTTGCCCCAATATTGCGGATTTGCCGGGGGGTGGGGCTGGCGGGGCTCCCTGAACTCGACATGGATTTGCGCGTCGCCGAAAGATTCTTTTGTTTTCAGAAAATTATAGACCCGCGCACCGGTGGTGACCGCGCCATCACGCACAGTCCATTCCGCGAAGTGATCTCCGGTCCATTTCGACAGATCGTGGCCGTCAAACAGGACTTCGGCGCCGCCGGGCGGCTTGGCGGCGCAGGCGGAGCCGGTCTTCACACGGCGCGGCTGCGGCCGGCGAATGTCATTCACACGGTATTGCGCGCCGGGCATTTTCGGCCCCGCCAGGGTCAGTCGGGCCAGCTTGGGGTCGGACAGCCATACCGCCCAGGCGGGATGCTCCTTCATAAGGCGCTGAAGCTCGGCGGGATCGACGGCGGCGTCCTGGGTCATAGCGGGAAGGACAAACCCGCATGCCAATGCAATTCCCAGCACCGCCGTCAGCGCGATCCGGTATTTCATGCGCTTTTCCCTTGTTCCGCGGGACAATAGCGCGTTTGCGCGAAAAGCGGCAACTGTATCAAATAGGTCCAGTCAGCCATGCCGGACGGCGGTCCAGCGGACGATGATGCTGGCACGCCGCCAGATCGGCCGGTGTGTTGATATTGGCCAGCGCGATGGAGTCGAATTCGGCGCAGGCGACGCGGAAGCCGCTGATCCACTGATGAACCGAACGGACGCTGCCCTCCATCAAGTCATGTTCCAGGCGCTGCGCCAGATCCACCGGCCATAGGCCGATGGTGGGATGGGTGCCCTCCGGCGAGCTGGCAATGGCGATGTCGGCACGCTGTTCCTGCAGGGCGCGGGACAGCCGCGCCACCAGATCGTCCGGCAGGAACGGCACATCGCTGGCGACGGTCAACAAGTGCACCCGGCGGGGGTGACGTTTGCGCGACCACAACATGCCGGTCAGGATGCCCGCCAAGGGGCCCTGAAATCCCGGAATCGCGTCCGGCAGAACCGGTTGGCCGTATTTCAGGAACGGCGCGGGATCGCTGTTGGTGTTGATCAGTATGTCGCCGGTTTGCGGCGTCACCGCGTCCAGGATGTGGGCGATCAGGGGCCGGTCGCCCAGGGGCAAAAGGCATTTGTCGCCACCGCCCATGCGCGATGACCGCCCGCCGGCCAGGATTACCGCGGCAGGCCTCATGGTTTTTTCCAGGCTTCGCAGATGGCATTGACCATCGGCTTGAGGTGAAAACTGGAAGCCGGATGGATGGCGCTGGAAAGGCCATGCGCCGCCAGCGCACTTTCCATCACCGGACCGATGGCGGCAATCGGCGTGCGCGCCAAGCCCTGTGTGAGTTCCAGCATCAAGCCGAATTCCCGCGCCACGGCGAAAAGCCGGTCGATCTGGGGCGAGGAGGTGAAGGCGATCATGCCGATCCGCCCGGCGGCCAGGTCGCGGATGGTCTGGGCGACCTTTTCGGACTCGGTTTGGGTGATGTAGCGATAGGGCGTGACGGGGAAGACTTCCGCGCCATGGCGGCGCAGGGCATCCACCAGCGGCAGCGCGCCGTCGCCGGGATAAAGTTGCACGCCGATGCGCGCGCCCTGGATGTTTTCTTGTTCCAGGCCTGCCAGCACGCTCTGCGAAGTGGGTTCGCTGGCCGTCAGGCTGGGTATCAGGCCGATCTCGCGCAGCGCCCGCGCCGGTTTGGGGCCGCGCGTAACCGTGCGGGTTTTTTGAAACGCTCCGATCAGACTGTCGCGTTGCTCTCCGGCAAGCTCCAGCAGTTTGCGCAAGCCTTCGCCGGTCAACAGCACCGTGAAGTCGAAGGGCGCGCGGATCATGTCCGCGATCCATGCCCGGGCTTGCGCCGAATCGTCCAGCCCGGCGATCCGCACCAGGGGGCAGCGTAGCGCAAGCGCGCCTTGTGCTTCCAGCATGCCCGCAAACAAATCCAGTTCGCGGCTTTCCGGCACCAGGATCGTCAAGCCGTCCAGCGCACCCATGACTATTCCGCCGCGCTCAAGGAGGGCGCAGTCTGCAACAGTTTCTTCAATTCGGGAATGCAGGAGCCGCAATTGGTGCCGGCTTTGAGCCGTACGCCGATCTGGGCCGCGGTGATCAGGCCATCCGCTTGGATGGCGGCCTTGATTTTCTCTTCACTGACCGCGAAGCAGGAACAGACGATCTTGCCGCCGGACGCGGGTTGGCCGCTTCCGGCTATTCCAGCCAACAGCGCGATGCGCTCCACCGCCGAAATGTCTTTGCCTAGCAGCGCTTTGGCCTGATCCAAGCCGGCGAAGTCCGCGCCCGGCGGGCCGAAGAAAACGCAAGCCACCAGTTGGCCATGCAGGATGCCGGCGTAGCGGAACATCGCCTTGCGGGGATCGGAGTAGGACACCAGTTCGGCATCGGCGGAAATCCGCAGCAAGCGCCGCAACACGCCTTCGGAATGAACTTCCCGTTGCAAGGGATGCCAGCCCGCCAGTTCAAAAGCAAAGCCGCCGGCGATCTGCGCCTTGGACCACCATAAAGCGTCGCTGAGTTCGGGTTCGCCGCCGGTAAGGCGGAACAGGTGCCCGCGCCAGGATTCCACAACCGCATTGACGCGTACCTTGGTGCCCTTGAGATCGGGCTGACCGGAAACCGGGTCGGTCACCGCATGCACCAGCCGGCCGATGGGGCCGGATGAGGTGAACTGGTCGGTCCAGTGCATGGGCGCGAAGACATCGCCCGGCCGCACGCCTTCATCCAGCGAGGCGCGCATCACCACGCAGCCGTGATCGCTTTCGATGCGCGCAAGGCCCTTGTCGGCGAGGCCGCGCGCCGCCGCGTCGCGGGGATGTAGCGCGATGCTGGGTCCGGTGACATGGGTCATCAGATGCGGCACCCGTCCGGTGCGGGTCATGGTGTGCCACTGGTCGCGCACCCGCCCGGTGTTCAGGGTGAGTGCGGATTCCGCCACCTCTTCCTCTGGGCGCAGCTGCAGCGGCACCATGCGGGCGCGCCGGTCGGGCGTGGAGAAACCGCCGCGCGCGAACAGCCGTGGACCGGTGACGCCATGGCCGGGCTTGGGCACCGGCCATTGCACCGGCGCAAGATCGTCATACGCGCTGTCGCCGATCTCGGCCAAGCCGCCCAGATTGAACACCCGGGCGCCATTATTCTCGAAGGCCGACAGTGCGGCATGCTCGCGGAACACATCGGCCGGCCCTTGCCAGGAAAAATCTTTTTCCCATCCCATGCGGCGGCCCACTTCGGTGAACATCCACCAGTCGGGGCGCGCCTGGCCCGGCGCGGCGCGAAAGGCGCGCTGGCGGGAAATGCAGCGCTCGGAATTGGTGACGGTGCCGTCCTTTTCGGCCCAACTGGCGGCGGGCAACACGATATGGGCCAGCGCCGTGGTGTCGGTGGGCCAGGCATCGGCGACGATCACCAAAGGACATTTTTGCAGCGCCTCGCGCACCTTGCCGGCGCGCGGCATGGAATCCGCCGGATTGGTGGCGGCGATCCACACCGCTTTCACTCGTCCGTCGCCCACCGCTTCGAACAAATCGACGGCCTTCAGGCCGGGTGCGTGCGCCATTTGCGGCGAGCACCAGAAGCGGCCCACCCGGTCAATGTCCGCCGGGTTGAAAGCCATATGGGCGGCAAGCTGGTTGGCCAAACCGCCGACTTCGCGCCCGCCCATGGCATTGGGCTGGCCGGTGAGGGAGAAGGGGCCCATGCCGGGGCGTCCGATGCGCGCCGTCGCCAGATGGCAATTGAGG
>DATEIA010000230.1:0-23583 GCA_035279305.1 Rhizomicrobium sp. | reverse complement strand
ACAACATCTGGAGGATACGGTAATGGCTCGCACACCCCAAGAAATCTTCGCCCATCACGGTTCGGTTCTCGGCGCCGGTGACCTGGAAGGCATCGTCACCGACTACACCACCGACGCGGTGTTCATCAGCCCCGATGGCGTCCTCAAGGGCCATGACGGCATCCGCAAGGCTTTCACCAAGCTGCTTGCCGATGTCCCGAATGCCCAGTGGAAGCTGGACACCATGTTCGAGGGCGACACCCTGTTCCTGGAATGGGAAGCAGAATCCGCCAATACCCGCGTTCGTGACGGCATCGACACCTTTGTGTTCCGCGACGGCCTGATCCGTCTGCAGACCGTGCGCTACACGCTGGAGAAGAAGTAGTCATGAAAGCAGTACGCCTGCATGCCTATGACCAGCGGCCGACGCTGGACGAAGTCGATGATCCCAAGATCACCGACCCGCATGATGTGATCATCAAGATCGGCGGCGCGGGCCTTTGCCGCACCGACCTGCACATCATCGAAGGCCAGTGGAAGGAAAAGACCAACGTTCCGCTGCCCTATACGCTCGGCCATGAGAATTGCGGCTGGGTGCATGCGATCGGTTCCGCCGTCAGCCATGTCGCCCTCGGCGACACGGTCATGGTCCATCCGCTCGTCACGTGCGGGTTGTGCCGTCCATGCCGTGCCGGCGACGACATGCATTGCTTCCAGGGTGCATTCCCCGGCATCAATGTCGATGGCGGCATGGCCGACTTCCTCAAGACCGGCGCGCGCGCGGTGGTCAAGCTCGATCCCATCATCAAGCCGCGTGACGTGGCTGCGCTGGCGGATGCGGGCCTGACCGCCTACCACGCCGTCAAGAAGGCCGTTCCCCTGCTCTACCCCGGCACCTTTGCCGTGGTGATCGGCGCGGGCGGCCTGGGCCATATCGGCATCCAGTCGCTGAAGTGCCTGACCGCGGCCACCATCATCGTGGTGGACCGCTCCGAAGGCGCCCTGAAGGTGGCCAAGGAAAGCGGCGCGGACATCACCGTGCTGGCCGACGGTACGCATATCCAGAAGGTCAAGGACATCACCAACGGCTTCGGCTGCGAGGCGGTGATCGACTTTGTGGGTGAAGGCACCGCCATCGCGGACGGCATCGCCATGCTGCGCCGCGCGGGCAGCTACTATGTCATCGGCTATGGCGGCACCATCGATGTGCCGACGATCGACCTGATCTCCACCGAGGTCAATTTTGTCGGCAACCTAGTCGGTACCTATAACGACTTGGCCGAGCTGATGACGCTGACGGCGCAAGGCAAGGTCAAGCTGCATACCCAGACCTATGCGCTGGAAGACTTCAATCAGGCGATGGACGATCTGCATCACGGCCATCTGCACGGCCGCGGTATCCTGCTGCCGGCGCACGCGCGCTAACCGCGTTCGCAAGACAAAGAAAAACGCCGCCGGTTCATCACCGGCGGCGTTTTTTATGCGTGGCCGGACCACCCGGCATGGCGGCGGCTTCCAGAGCCGCCGCCATCGCTTTCCTAGCGGAAGATGCGCTTTTCGTTGGCCTTGGCCCAGGTCTTGGCTTCCGGCGAGGCCGTCCAGCGGATCGCATTGAGCATCAGTTTGCGCCAGGAGGGGTTTTCCCAAGCCCGCGCATCATGGCCGTGTTGGATATAGACCACCGGCGAACGCTCCGCGACCTTCACCCATCCGCTGAGGTTGCTCCCCGGGGGATGCCCTTGCGTCCGGGGACGGTCGGGGAAGGCTGTATCCACCGGCTTGAAATTGGTGCGCAGCAGCGGATGCACGGAGTCTTCAAAGATCGGACACAGATAAGTTTCGTCCACCAGGTCGAAGTCCTCGATGCCCTGGGTCACGGGGTGGTTCTTGTCCACCACGGTTATGCGCTGTTGCGTCCCTCCCAACGCGCCTGAAGCCGGATAATCGCGGCCTCGCACGTTTTTGATCGGCTTGCCCCAGTCGGCAACCCCCCCCATCACCTCGGAATAGGCATTGGAGCCGTTGAGACCGGCGGGCCAGGTGTGCGCCCACGATGCCAGCGCGTGATGGAAGAAAACAAAGCCCTTGTTGCCCGCTTGCAGCAGCGCCTTGAGATTGGCCTGGGTTTGGGCGGAAGGCGGCGTGTCCACATTGGCGACGCTGCCGTCGGGATTCAGGGTGAACTTGCGGCCGGCAAACGCATCATAGAACAGCAGGACGTCATAGGGCTCGGCCAGGCGCGGATCGTAAAAGGCCTCCGCCGCCGGCTGCTCGACGTGGGTCCATGTGATGCTGGTTCCCATGGAGTCCAAAGCGAGAAAAAGATTCTCACGATCAAAGGCATGGTGCTTGCTGATAAACAACACATTGAGTGGGCCAGTGCCACCCTGCCTGTCGCGTCTGGCCGGGGCGGGCGCCGCACGGGCCGGTTCGGGCGCCGGCGCCGGCTGACCTTGCGCTACCAACGGTACGCTGGCCGCCGCACCGGCTATCGCACCGAACATACTGCGGCGCGAGAGCTTGAGTTTCTTGCCGTCTTTGTCTTTTTTATCCGTCATCTACTTCCCCTGCATTTCGGGACCCGTTGGTCCTGCTGGATGGAAGCGTAGATCATCCCCGCATAGGCTGCAATGGATTGCGGCCTGGGTGACGGCGCGGCGGTAGCAGCTTTCCGCCGCGCGCAAATCATCCTTGTCGCGGTGGAGATTACCCGGATTATCTGATGGCCGCGGAATTTCGGAATCGGGACACTAGGATGCTGCGTTGCACTATGTGAGAGCGCCCAGGAAGCCGTCTCCGAGGCCTGTTATGTCCCGCCCATGGCGCGCTGTTGCGCCGGCGGCTTATCGCCATGCACCGCGGCGGCGCAGGCCGCCAGCTTGCTCAGCAGCAGCGCCGGCTGGATCGGCTTGGCGATGTAGTCGTCCATGCCGACGCCGAGATATTCTTCCTTCGCCCCGCTCATGGCATGGGCGGTCATGGCGATGATGCGGATGCCGCATTGTGGCTTGGGAAGGGCCCGGATCGCCCGCGTCGCCGCAGGACCGTCCATTTCGGGCATCTGCACGTCCATCAGAACCACATCGAAGGTGCCGTTCCGCACCGCTTCCACAGCCTCAAGCCCGTTCTCCACGATGGTGACACTGCAGCCTGCCTTGCGCAGGAAAAGCGAGGCGAATTGCTGGTTGACCTTGTTGTCCTCGGCCAACAGCACCCTCAACCCGCTGCAATCCGGCAAGGCCGCTGGCGCGCGTATGGGCGCTTCGACGGCCGGTACGGGCGCCTGGCCGCGGAAGATACCGGTCAGGGTATCGCGCAGTTCGGTGTGGCGGATGGGCTTTTCCAGCAGGGCGTCGATTTGCAGCCCGGGCGGGGTGAGCCGCCCAGCCGAGGACGCGATCACCACCCGGGTGCGTGCCAACAGAGGATGGGTGCGAATGCGCCGCGCCAGCTCGTCGCCGGACATGCCGGGCATCATATAGTCGATCACCGCCAGGTCGAAAGGCTGGCCGCCATGCTCGGCGCGTTCCAGCATCGCCATTGCGACAAAACCATCCTTGGCACTGTCAACAGCGAAGCCGAAGGATTCCAGATAGCGGCGCATGATCTCGACATTGATCGGGATATCGTCCACCACAAGCGCCTTCAGGCCCAAGAGGCTCGGGGGCGCAACCTGGCGTTCCCGTTGGCGGCGTTCGATCCTTGCGAAGGGAATGGTGAACCAGAAGGTTGAGCCCTCACCCGGTTTGCTACGCACGCCGATCTCGCCGCCCATGCGCTCCACAAGCTGCCTGCAAATAGCGAGCCCCAGGCCCGTACCGCCGAATTTACGGGTGATGGAGGAGTCAGCCTGGACGAACTTCTGGAACATGCGCGAAGCTGCGGCTTCATCCATGCCGATCCCGGTGTCGGTAACTTCGAAGTGGATGGCGCTGCCTTGCGACCGCACTGTGACCTCGAGCGCCACGGCACCTGCTTCCGTGAACTTTACCGCATTGCCGAGCAGATTGAGCAGGACTTGGCGCAGCCGGGTCGGATCGCCGCGATAAAGTCCGTGCGAGGTGGGTTCGATGAACAGCGCCAGGTCGATGCCCTTTTCCCGCGCCTTGGGCAGCATCAGGTCGGCGGCGCCTTCCACTGTGGTACCCAAGTCGAACTCGATGCTCTCAATCTCAAGCTTGCCGGCTTCGAGCTTGGAGATATCCAATATGTCGTTGAGCACCATCAGCAGGGCTTCACCCGATTCCTGAATAACCCGCAAATAACGGCGCTGTTCGTCGGTCTCAAGCGTGTCTCCCAAAAGATGCGCCATGCCCAACACGCCGTTCATGGGCGTGCGGATTTCGTGGCTCATATTGGCGAGGAACTCGGACTTGACCCGGCTGGAGGCTTCCGCGGTTTCCTTGGCCACCTGGATCGCCATCATCTCGGAAGCCAAGCGCTGCCGCTCCAAGGCGCCGTCGCGGAAGAGGCGCAGCGCCTGCGCGAAGCGGCCGATCTCGTCGCGGCGGTCTTCATACGGAATATCCAGTTCCAGATGGCCGCCCACCACGCTTTCCATCCGGCGCGTAATCAGGGTGAGAGGGCGCACCACACGCCAGACGACGATGACGGTGGTGACCGACGCCAGGCAGAACGACAACAGCATCAACGCAAGAGCGATATAGAGATTGCGTTCGGCCTGCGCCGCTTGGTTCGAAGCGCTACGCTCCGCCAGTTCGAGCGCCACGCGCGACACGGCTATGATGTCGTTCAGCGCCGGAGTGGAACGGTCGAACCATTGCTTGTAGGTTTGGTCCGGCGGCAGTCCCTTCAGCCAGCGGTCGATTGCCGCCCGCCGTCGTGCCGCATGCCCCTTGAAATAGGACTGGTCTGCTTTGCCGATCGCTTGGCGCAGGCGCGCCGGCAGGTTATAGAGCTCGATATCGGCCTTGACCCCCTCCCAATGGGCGTTCATCCGCCCGGCATATTCCGCGAGTGGGCCGTATGTCTCCAGCGTGGGTTTGGCGCCGCCAAAGATCACCACGGACACCCGCAGCCGGTCGGCGCTGCCATCCTCGCGCGCCAGCCATGTCAGATCGCTGATCTTCATCATCTCATTGACGAAGGCGTCCGAATTGGTGACGCGCGAACTTACGGTCTCGCCTTGGGTGGTGATAGCCGCCAGAAGCGGCCGGGACGCTTGGCGGCGGCGGCTTAAGAGGTCGGGCGGGCGCTGCGCCCGCGGCTGCTGCAGGGCGCGTACGATCTGCGGCATGAACGTGTCATAGGCCGCCGCCAATTTGGTGATCTTAGCCACCTTGTTCGCTTCGCCGTCCACTCTGCGACTCAGTTGCACTGTGATGGCATGGATTTCGTTCCGCAGCCGGCGCTGGTTTGCCAGCAAGGCGTCCGCTTTGGCTTGCGAGAAAATCTCTTCCGAATCGTAGTTGGCGGTGATGACGGAGGACGCGTCGCGTACGATAGCGCGCACCGATAGAAGCTGGCGCGCCATGTCGACATTCTCGGCAACGCTCTGCGCGGCCCTGCGCTCGTCATAAGCGCGTTTGGCCAAAACAGCGAAGACGGAAACCAGCAGCACCACCAGAACGCAGGTGATGGCCGATAGCAGCACGCTGATTGACTGGGTGAGTTTCATAGCGTCCGGCGCAAAGGGCGGCGGACACAAAGTTAGGCTCTAAGGTTTGCGATCTGCTTAAGAAAAGGGCTTGGGTTGGTAGGCGTGTTAAGTATTTTCCCGGGGATTGTTGCCCAGAAAGTCACGGATTTCGGTCCCAGGGGGCGGCCTAGGTAAAACCACCTACGCGCGTTTGACATAAAGTCACTTGAAGGAGGGGTCAGGCGCTAACTTGCACGCCGGCGCGTCTGGCATCCAGCCACGCCGCTAGCGCGGCGCAGGACTGAGCGACAGACTGGCTCAGCTCATCCAACAGCGGCGCCAAGCCGTCCGGATTGCCCGCCTGGCAGAAATGCTCCAGATTTCGGGCTAGCGCGCTGGTCTGCAGGGCCCCAAGATTGCCCGCCGAGCTGACCAGCATATGCGCCTGCCGGGCTATGCCGGGCAGATCACCCGCCTTGGCATGGGCAGAAATTTCTCTCATTTGGCCTTCGGCGTCATGACGGTACAGCGTGACGAGATCGGCCAGATTGTCCAGCGGCAGGGCCGTGCCCAGATCTTCCAGATTTGTAGTGTCCAGCAGCGGCAGCTTGGCCGGCAATAGCGCGGGCTGGAAAGGCTTGGTGATATAGTCATTCATGCCGGCCACCTGGCATTGGCACCACCAGGCCGCCGAGGGAAGCCGTGGCCGCACGGCCGGTGATCACCGAAAGCAACGTTCCAATGGACCGAAACTTTTTCACGACGCCATTCCCAAAACACCCAGGACACAATTATTTTGGGAAACCTTATCGTGGCAGTCGTATAGATAGCTTTAAGCGATAGGCGCGCCGCAGAGTTCCGGCTTAACGGTTGTCCCCAGGAAAACTGGGCTTTCCTGCCTTAAACCTTAGCGCACGCAACGTCCGTCCCATCAGGGCAGACCCATAATGGTTCAATTTCTAACAGGTCTTTACCGAAACCAAAGCAAGCCCGAGATCCGCAATACTGGTCCATGGGGCATCGTCAAGAAGTAACCTTGCCCCGACTTGACCAACAAGTGCTCAGGGCGCTCCCCGCAGCTAGACCTCCAAGGCCGCCACCTCGTAATCGACCAGGTCAGGAATGATGAATTCCACGACATTGCCGTTCTGGGTGACCGGCAGGGTCTTGTTGGCCCATAACAGCCGCGCCGATTTGACCGGCTTGGCGTCCGCCAGAACCAGCCGCACTTTCTGATCCCCCACCGGATAGGAAGCCCGGCGCGCGCCGGACTTGAAATTCGGATAGGTGTAATTGATCAGATGCACCGCATAGCCCGGCTCCGTCACCCAGCCGAAGGTTTCGACCAGCCCGTTCCCCGTGACCTGCAGCGGCCCCTCGCCCCGCATCAGCCAACGAACCGCGTTCGTCACCAGGTCGCCTAGGTCGGCGGCGCTGGTGCGCGCATAGGCGGCCTCGATGTCGCCCGCCAGATACACCAGCCTCGAACGGCCATTTTCGCGGAATACCGCAAGGGACTCATCGGTATGCGGCTTGGGGCTGAACACAGCCTCCGGTGGATAGGTCGGATAGGCCGCCACATTCGTCAGATAGACCGGTCCGCCATGCCGGATCGGCACCCGGCAACTGGAACCCTGTATCCAGTTGGTGCCCTTGAAATTGGCTGTGATCGGATGACTGGTGGCCGATGCTTCCAGCCGCTGCAAGAAATGCGGCGGCGCCTGACGGGGCGAGCCCATGCCAAAACGCTCGCCCGCCTTGTGCATGCCATACAGATCGGCAAAGCCGAAATCGGGACGGGGATTGCCATTCTCATCGTAAAGCGCGGTTTCAAAGCTGGTCAGCAGCGAACCGCCGCGCGCCACGAATGCCTTGACCTGGGCGATCTGCTTGTCGCTCATCAAAGCGACATTGGGCAGAACCAGAACCGAATACTGCGCCAGCGTTTCCGGTTCCAGCTCGGTATCCACCACCACGTCAAACGGAATGCGCGCTTCGGTGAGGATTTCGTACATCCCTTCCAGCGACTGAAGCGCATTGGTGCCGGGTACGTCCTTGTAGAGGCGGTTGGAGCGTTGCGATACAAGCAGCGCGACATTGGCGATAGACCGCACATTGTGGAAATGCTTGTCGTTGGCCGCCTGCCAGGACAAGAATTCCGCGCCCATCTGCTGCCAGCGGCGGTCCTCGTGCCAGCCTTCATGCATGCCCAGCCAGTGATACCAAAGCGTGGCACCCGATGCGGCGGTCTGCGCCAAGCGCACTTTTACTTCCGGCTGGTTGCCCGTGACGTTACGCCACCACAGCTCATTGGACCGTTCATACGACGCGGTGACATTGGTCACCGTGCGTCCCTTCATCAGCGCGCGCGCCAGCCGCACTTGCTGGCTGACGTCCCAGGCCCGGTCGCCCACTCCGCCACGGCCCTGATTGTCGGCGGTGAAGAGGGAGGCATTGGCCAGCATCGAGGACAGATCGACATCGCCGCCTTTGAAACGGCCGCCCAGATTGCCCGAAAAGATCATGTCGGCACGGTGATCGGCGACGATCTTGGCATACATCGCCCACAGCTCCTCGGTGCGCTTTTGATAGGCGCGCTTATAGTCCTCGCTGTGCGGGTCGCCGATCTTCTTGCAATTTTCGCAATAGCAGACCGGAACGTTCAGGCCGGGCCAGCCATTGGTGTAAATGCCGTCTATTTCATAGTTGGTGATGACTTCCTTGATGATCTTGGGAGTCTGCTCCCCGTAATAGCTGCTGAACTGGCACGTCGCCCCGTAGTTCGTAACCGTCGCCGGGTCCCTGCTGGTATAGGCGCTCCGGTTGGCCACCTGGCCATCCTTGCTGCGCCGGAACCAATCGGGATGCTTGTCCACCAAGTCGAGCGAAGCCATATCCGGGCTCATGCGGCCCATGATGCGCACACCGTTTGCCTTGGCGGCCTTCACAGAGTCGCCAAAGAGATCGCGGCTGCCCAACCAGCGGCTGCGCGGGAAGTCCGCTATCTTGGTGGGATAGAAAGCGACAATGCCGGTGACACTGACATAGGCCACCTGGGCCTTGGTCCGCACCAACCAATCGTTGAAAGCCTTGGCATCGAAATCGGCCGGATCCTTTTCGTTGAAATTGATCTGGACAATCCGCTTGACGCGGCGATGCCAAACATCCGGACTGGCCTTGCCGGGATCAAAACCTGCAGCCTCCGACTTGTCCGCAACCAAGGCTGTTACGATGCTGGCAGCGCCCATAGCGAACTCCCGCCTAGTAGTATCCATTTGTGCTCTCTTCTGTTCCCGCGCCAGGCTTGCGCCCGCCAACGCCTACCAGCGATAGCGTATCCCAACGCCAAACACCCGGCCAATACGATCGTAGATCTGCGAGGCGGCAGCGATGGCTTTTAGGGTCGAATTGTCTGCGATCATCGGTGGATCTTGGTTCAAAACGTTGTTGATCTTGCCATAAAGCTCGAAACGATCCGTCAGATCGTATTGCGCCGAGAGGTCGAAATAGGTCTTGCCGCTATAGTGATAGATGTTGATGTCGGTCGGCCGGTAGGTGGTCGGTCCGTACAAGGCCGGTCCAATGTAATACATCACCATGCGCGCGGTCAGCGGACCTTCGTTATAGGTGAAAGTCGTGGTGGAACGCCAATGGGGCAACGAATTGCCGCCGGTTAGGAACCCTGCATTCTCCTGGGTGACGCCGTTAACGGTCGTCTTGATATGTTCAGCATAGGAGGTGAGGTTGCTGACAGTGAACGTCGCATCCCAATCGTCGAAAATGTCCTGTAGCGGCAGGGTATAGCTCGCCTCAAAATCCACACCGCTGACCTGCAGCGAGGCGGCGTTGAAGGTCGAGGACTGGACCCTGGTGATCTGGCCGGTGGTTGGACTGCGCGTGATGGCGGCACAAAATACAGCGCTGCCGGCGCCGCAGTTGTTCACCACATCTTGGATCGCGAAGGTGGAAAGCGCATTGCTCATATCAATGGAAAAGTAGTCCACGGACGCCTGGAAGCCCGGCAGGAAGGAGGGCGAAACAACCACGCCACCCGTAAAGGTCTTGGACGTTTCCGGCTTCAGCAGCGGATTGCCGCCCGAAAGGGTCTGCACTGTCGCACTCTGGCCGAAAAGTGGGCCCGGTACGCGATCGACCACGGTGTTGCCGTTGATGATCGAGGACGCGCTATAGAGATCGTTGACGCCGGGGGCCCGGAAGTCTCGCGAATAGCTGGTCCGGAACCGCACATCATCGTTGACCACCCAGGTGCCGCCGATCTTCCAGACGAAGGCCGCGCCGCTGGAGTCATAATCGGCAACACGGGCAGCGAGATCCATCTCCAGTTTCTGCATCAAAGGCGTGTTGGGCAGGGTCAAGGGAACGACGGTTTCGATATAGCCTTCGCGCACCTGGTTAGAGCCATAGAAAGGCATGGCGCTGGCCTGACGCCAGCCCAAGACGTTGGAGACCGGATCGGAGGCTTGGTTGATGGAGTCGCGGCGGTATTCGCCGCCGCCGGCGAAGGATATCGGCCCCGCCCAAGTATCGAACAGGTCACCCCGCACATTGAAGCCCGCATTCCATTGCATGGTGCCGGCAGTCACCACCGAGGTGCCAAGATACCAAACTTTCGCCGGCTGCGAGATCGTGCCTGGCCCAAATAGGTTGACCGGCACACAGCCATTCGTCGGATCGTTGAGTGTCGAGCGGCAAACCGGCGCGCCGGCCGCGACGCCGGATACGCCGCCCACCGCCGGGTTGGCCACCGCGTCAACGGACAAGAAATATTTGGATTGTATGCGGTTATTCCGCGCGCTGATGGTGTAGTTCGCCTGGGTCAGCATGCCATGGACGTCCCAGGTCCAGGTCGTGCCGAAAGGAAGCCGGCCATTGGCGCCGATCAGGTACCGCGCATAGCTGATGCTCGCATTGTTGATCGTGCTGCCATCCTCTATGTTTTCGCGGCCCATCTGAAACTTTGTCAAGCCCAGCGCCGTCATCTGGGTGCGAATCTGCGCCGGGAGATAGACATTGTCCCGCTGGATCGTCAGGTCGCCATTGTTGTAATTGGGGACGTTGGTCTGGGTTTCGCTATCGCTCGAATACAGGATCGAGGCATAGATTTGCGTCGTCGGCGTCAGGTCGTAGCCGAAGCGCCCATACATGCTCCAGCGTTCCGAGGACGGCATTATCACGCCTGCCGGCACATTGTAGGTTTGTACGCCGTCACCGTTCTGACAGTAGGAGTTTCCACCGCAGATACCGCCGGGATTGAAGGTGCCGATCTGGCCGCCGGCCAAGAACTGCTGGAACTTGAAGCCAACGGGTCCGTCTGTGATCACGCCGCCAAAGGTCATCTGGGCGACCGTGCCGCCGGGCGCGATCACGAACTGAGGACCACCCGCGGTCACCGCGGCCTTGGTGTTGGTGAACAAGGTATAGCCCAGCCGGCCCCAGGGGCGGGCATTTTGATAGATGATCTTGGGTTGGTTGTAATATGAGCCGGCAAAGACGAAATGGCCGCGGCCGCTGAACAAATTGTGACCATAGGTCAACGCCGCCGATAGCGCGTTATTGTCGCCATAGTTGGACGTGTTGGCCTGCAGGTCGAGCTTGCCGCCCGTCATCTCCGGAGTCAGGGAAATGTTGACCACCCCGGTGATGCCGTCAGAGCCATAGGCCGCCGAGGCTCCGCCCGTCACCACATCGATTTTGCTGATGAGCTGGGCGGGAATCACATTCACGCTGAAACCACCGGTGGGGCTGGTGTCCGCGACCCTGAGGCCATCGATCAGCACCAAAGTGCGGCCGGAGCCGATATTGCGCAGGTTGAAAGTGGTCAGACCCACATTCGTGGAATTGTTGCTGTTGATATTGGGCGCCAGTGACGGGATCTCCGCGATGATATCGGTCACCGTCAACGACGCCTTGGATTCCAACTCGGCGCTGGAAATCGCGGTGGTGGGGGTGGGCGTTTCGAACCCTTTGCGCGCCACGCGGCTGCCGGTGACGGTCACGACCTCCGTCCCTTGATCCGCGCCTTGCGCGAACGCCGGCAAGTCCAGTGCGATGACGCTTGCACCCAGCAACAAAGACGCGATTTTGGCTTTCGACATTGTTATTTCCCCTTGCTCCAGATTCGTTTCTTCTAGAAGTTGTTAAGGCGTTCCAAAAATTCGTTTATTCGCCCAACTTCCAATAGTTTCTGCGCTTAAGAGCCCCCCGCCCTTATGCGTGCACGGACCATATTCCCGATCGAACCCATTGATGAATGCGGAAAGGCACAAACCTGATGTGCGAAAATGCAGATCATGGTATTTGAGCCTGCGTCGGCACGCATATAGAGAGTTCAAAACCTCATACGGCTTGCGGCGCAGCACTATCTACCCGCTGCCGCGTAGAACAGCATGAGTTGTCCGGATTGCCGGTGTTGGAGAGAAGCGTGGAGAACTGGGACGATATACGTGTTTTTCTGGCGGTCGCACGCCAAGGCGGGTTCGCACCCGCCGCGCACAATTTGGGTATCAATCACACAACCGTCGCTCGCCGGCTTTCAACCTTGGAGGCCGCGCTTCACACACGCCTCGTCAACCGAACACCAACAGGCGCGACCCTTACTCCGGCCGGCCAGAATTTCCTTTACCATGCGGAACGGATGGAAAAGGAAGCCCTGGCCGCGGAACAACGTGTTTACACGACCGATGGGTCTGTTTGCGGTAAAGTCCGCCTTGCGACGCGCGAAGGGGTCGGTGCCTGGCTGATTTGTCCGAAAGTGGCTCAACTGAGGCGCCGGCACCCTGCGCTAAATCTCGAACTGGTCTCCGAGGCGCGTACCATTAGTCTGTTGAAGCGGGACGCGGACATAACGATATCGTTGCAGTACCCACAGCAAGACCGCGTGATCGTGCAGAAGCTGACCGACTATCGCCTCGGGCTGTTCGCGTCACCCGAATATCTGCGGGAATACGGTCCAATTAACAGTATCGAAGAACTCAGCAATCGGGATGTCATCTGGTATCTCGACGACGTTGTGGATATCGCTGAGCAACGCTATATGCAGCGTATCGTGGCCAATTCCCGGGCGGGATTCCGCGCCACCAACATCCTCGCGCAATACACGGCCTTGGTGACGGGAATGGGCGTCGGCATTATTCCCGTATATCAAGCGGGCCAGGATCCCGGTCTTGTTCGAGTCCTGCCGGATCAAGTCGAGGAAATACGGACCTACTGGCTTTCGATGCATCCTGACGCACAGGAGCTGCCAAATGTCCGCGCGGTGATGGATTTTATTCTCGAGATTATCAGAGAGAAAAAGGATCTGTTTTGAGGATGAAAACCAAGCCACACGCGCTCAAGTGCCATCGAACGCATGACGATACCGCGCCGTCACCTTAAAGCCGGAAATTCCCAACCTCTTTTAGCCGCAGCCGGCCGCTCTGCCGGCAGACATTCACGCATCTGGTGCGATATGGTAGGGTATCTCCGTAAGCTGCACCTCGGACTTGCCTATGAAGGTTCGACAGGGATATTCCGTGAGAATCAAAAGAGGAATGCCTAGAATGAAACGACGCGTATTGCTCGCTTCCGTGCTGATCGCGTGCTGGCAACACGCCAATGCCCAGGCGCAGGACGCGCCGCTTCCACCGCCGAAATTTCATCACCTCCAGCTGAACAGTGTCGATCCCGATGGGGCGATTGCTTTCTATGTGAAACAATTTCCTTCGACCGTGAAAACACTCTGGGAAGGCTTGCCGGCACTGGCTTCACCCAACAATGTTCTGATCGTGTTCAACAAGGTCAAGTCGGTGCCGGAGGCCGATCCGAATGTCACCGCCTACTGGCATTTCGGATGGCGCGTGGCCGATTCCCGCAAAAGTCTTGACATATTCCGGGCGCAACAATTGCTCGCGCCTTTCTACATCGACGATCAGGGCGGCTTCGTCGGCATCAGCAGCGATACCTATCCCTATCCGCCAGGCGTGCCGGGCCGCACCAGAGCGCAGATCGACGAAGCCAAGGCGCAAAACCTCCAGCCAAAGCATGTCGCGGGCAACGGTTATGTTCTAGGCCCCGACCGCGCGGTCATCGAATTCACCGGCAACGCGCCCGCCGAACGTTTCGACCATGTGCATATGTGGCAGGATAATCCCATCTGCGCCCAGCTCTGGTACCAGAAGCATCTCAATGCCGCGCCGCGCCGCCAGCAGGCCGACGCGAACCCGCTGCCGGCGGAAACAGACTGCAAGCTTCCGCGCGGGCCCGAACCGTCATGGCCGTCGCTGACCAAGCAAGGCACCTACCGCAGTCCTGCTGGCGGTGTAAGCTTCGGTGACGTGGCCATGAACTGGTATCCGAACCAGGGCGACCGGCCGCTCGCCGCGTCGGCCGGCCACCTGATCGATCATGTGGGGCTCAGCGTGTCCGATCTCGATGCCTGGATCGACAAGCTCAAAAGCGAAGGCGTCACCTTCCTGCGGCCGCTCTATAAGATCGGCACCGCCCGCGCGGTGACGATCGAAGGTCCCAGCCATGAGACGATTGAGCTGGTTGAAGTGAAATAGCTCTTAAAAATCTCCGCTGTAACGTCATCGGGCGATGCGCCGGATGGTGCCCGTGACAGGGGCAGTTGCGGCCCGGCCGCAAGGAGTATCTTGAATTGCAACCTGGTGGTGATAGCCTGCGGGGAGCGTCAATCTAGCAAAGCTCCCAAGCCCTTTTGTCCGCGTTGATGCGTGGCTAGCTGGTTGCAGCAACCGTGATTTTCATGGTCATGGAGGAAGAGGAATGCCTTTGAAAATCGCCAAAGCCGGCGGCCTTGGTCTAGCCTTGCTCGCCGGCGCAGCCTTGGCGCAACAGCCCGCCGCCCCTGATGCTGGTCCAGCAAGTGGAGACCAGCGCCCCTCTGCGACAACTGTCGTTGGTCCCGGGGGAGCGACGCCCCCACCCGCGCCGCCCACCGGCGCGCCAGCGCCGGGGTATCGGCCTCAAAGCATCGTCAACGGCGTTCAAAAGACAGTTCCCGAGTGGGAAGATGTCTTTAACGTGCTCGATGCTATCGATGCGATGCCGCCGAACAGTTGGGTGAAGCCGAAAAAGGCGCGCCGTTTGTTGGTCTATTCGCGGGCCCTTGGTTATAAGCATTCGGTAATACCGATCACGGCTTTCGCGATCACGGAATTGGGAAAGGCGACCGGCGCCTGGACTGCCGATACCAGCTTCACGCTGGATGACATAACGGCGCAGAATCTCGCCAAATATGACGCCATCGTCATCAACAGCGCCACGGGCAGTTTTCTCGATGATCCTGCGGATGCGGCGGGAACCGAGGTGCGCAAAAAGGCGCTCCTCGATTATGTGCGCAGTGGCCACGGCTTGGTTCTGACACACGCTGGCGGCGACACCTATCACCGGCGCACCGAAGGCCTTTGGCCGGAGTACAACAAAATGGTTGGCGCTTTTTTCAAGTGGCACTGGCTTTATCCGCAGGAGGTCACCGTAAAGTTGGACGATCCGGCAAATCCCATAAATGCGGCCTATGCGGGCCGTCCCTTCAAGGTTCACGATGAAATCTATACGTTCGCGCAGGACTCCTTCTCGCGAACAAATGTTCATGTGCTGACCAGCGTCGATTACGCGAAAATGAGCGATGCGGACAAAGCCAAAGAGCCCTTGGCGACGAAGCGCACCGATGGTGACTATGCGCTGAGTTGGGTACGCCGTGAGAAAAGCGGCCGCGTTTACTACAATGTGCTTGGCCATAGCGAACACATTTATTTTATCCCAAGGATGCTGCAGTCCCTGACGGCTGGCATCCAGTATGCGGCCGGTGATCTCGCCATCGATGACAGCCCGAGCGTGAAGCCGCACTGACCAGGATGGGCCAGACTTCCTCTGGCCGCTTCCGGAAAAATGGCCTCCATCCGTAACGGATGGAGGCCACCCTCAACGTCCGTCCAGGGGGAACAGACGATTGAACTTGTATGACCTGGACCTCCAAGGCTGCGACCTCGTAGCCGACCAAGTCAGGAATGATGAATTCCACGGCATTGCCGTTCTGGGTGAGATGCACCGCATAGCCTTGCGCCCGCCGCGCGCCAACATCCAAACACCTGCCAGCGCTAGCACCCCCCCCAATGCCAAACACCCGGCCCTTTGCTTTCCCAGACCATATTCGCGGTCGAAGCAAGCGATGAATACAGAAATGCACAAATCGGATATGCGAAGATGCAGATGGTGTTGTTGGAGCGCCATCCGCGGCGCGATGGGATAAGCAAAACAATAGCGGCCGGTGACGGCCATGTTGGAGCCCACCGCGGCGCCTGGCCGGGTGGGCGCCTCCGCCGGCTGGACGGCATCCCGCGCCAAGACGGGGGTGACAAGCAGCATTGCGGCGGCGATCAAGGGTTTTGGCAGAGCCGGCCTGGCCAAATTTCTCAGACCAAGCCCAATTCGACAAAGATTCGGCGCGACAATATAGTGATCGGTTACAGCTAAAACTTGGCCGCGCATCCGATGTTCGATCTATCACAGCTCAATTGCTTTGTCGCAGCAGCCGAAGAGATGCATTTTGGCCGCGCGGCGATGCGTCTGAACATGACGCAACCCACCTTAAGCCGGCAGATCGATGCGCTGGAGCGCCAACTTAAGGTAAAGCTATTTGAGCGCGTACACCGCAGCGTTCAGTTGAGCGCGGCTGGCCGCGTTTTCCTGCCTGAGGCAAAACGCATTTTGGTGCAGATCGACAGCGCAACCAATCTCGCGCGGCGCACTTGGAGTGGAGAAGTCGGGGTAATCCGGCTGGGCTTTACCGCCACCGCCGCCTTTTCCGACCTTCCGCTTATCCTCTCGCAGAGCGCCAAGCTGTTGCCCGGCGTGAAAATTCTTCTGAAGGAAAGCACCAGCGCGGTTCAAAAAGACGCGCTACTTGCGGACCTTCTAGACGTTGCGATACTGCGGCCACCGGTGGATCCCGGTACATTTGGCATTCTTGCAATGCGCAGTGAACGGTTTATCGCGGCGCTCCACGCCGATGATCCCCGTGTCGGAAAAAAAAGGCTGCGGCTTCAGGATTTCAACGGGCAGAACTTCATCATGTATTCCGCGGATGGCGCAGGGTACAGCTCTCGAATTTTGACCGGCATATTTGAGAAGGCAAAAGTCAATCCGATCGTTGTCTATCATCTTGACCAGAACCATTCGATGTTGTCCTTGGTCTCGGCGGGTTTGGGGGTCGCCTTGGTGCCTGAATCCCTGGGAAAACTGTCCTTTCCGAATGTCGTTTTCAGGCGCGTGGCCCTTGATCCAGAAGTACCGCTCGAAATGTTCATGTCCTGGCGGCCTCAAAACAAGAATCCTGCCCTGGCGCCTTTTCTTGCCGTGTGCCGTTCGCTCTTCCCTCAGTGATACGGAATGTGAATTGGTTGATGGGGAAAACGGAATAGACGCCGGAGCTGTCCATGGATTAACTTAGGGCGCCCTTATCGGCTCCGTAGATGGGGACGGTTTCTTACGCCGAGCATCAGGTAACGGTCTGTCGATGGAACGGGGGGCGTTTCCGATATAGGAAACGCTGGTGCGGGAGAGCTTCGCGAGCCTATAGGAAGTAGAATTCAAACGAGCCGTGGACTGTGGCGACTAGCACTTCAAAGGCCACTGTTCGCAACAGCTTCAATCTTACTTAGAGAAAATTTGGCGCATCGATGCAGAATATCACTGGCATATCGGGTCTTGCAATTCTGGACGATCAGAATGGCATTGTCGAAAAACTCCGCAAGGTCAGCACGGCCACCATATCGACCGCCCTTTTCAAGCGCGGTTTGCGCAACCAAATGATTCAGGGGGTGCAGCCGCTGCGGCCTCTTGTTCGAAACATGGTCGGTCCGGCCTATACCTTGCGATATATTCCCGCCCGGGAAGACTTGAACCCGATATCCGTGTTCTCGGACCCCGCGCATCCCCAGCGCAAGGCAGTTGAGCAGTGTCCCCCTGGGGCCGTGCTGGTGATAGACAGCCGTTCCAATCCGCGCGCGGCGTCAGCGGGTAGCATCTTGGTGAGAAGGCTGATGGTGCGCGGTGCGGCAGGCGTCGTTACCGATGGTGGTTTTCGCGACAGCGCGGATATCGCCGCGATGGATATCCCCGCCTTTCACAACCGTCCGTCGGCTCCTACGAATCTGACCTTGCATCAAGCAATTGACATCAACGTGCCCGTTGGTTGTGGAGAAGCCCCGGTATTTCCCGGAGATATCATGGTGGGCGATGCCGATGGGGTTATCGTTGTTCCGGCCTCCATGGCGGCGGACGTGGCGAATGAAGCTATCGAGATGACGATTTACGAGGATTTTGTCGCCGACATGGTCAAGAGAGGCCATTCCATCATCGGTCTGTATCCCATGACCGATCCTCGAAATGAGATCATTTTCCAAAAATGGAAGGCGGAAAACCGGCTCTAGGCGCTCAGGCGCCCTTACAGTTAGGCTGAGAGGCAGGATTGATGGGGCTGGAACTGAAGATTGCTTGGGAAACCGGCCTGTTTGGACGCCCGATAGTATAGGCCTTCGTGTTAAGTTTGGCCGATGAAATCGTGGGGCGCGTCCATTGTCCCGGCAGGAAACGGCAGGAGAATTTCTTTCATGGGGATGGATTCAACTTATTCTCCGGCTGGCATCGGCAGCGCCCGCCGTTGGTGGATTGTCATCATATTGGCCCTGGGATCGGTGATCGCTTATGCCGATCGCGTCAATCTGTCTTTCGCGATCATCGATCCGCAGTTCAAAAACTTCTTCCTGATCAGCAACACGGAGCGCGGATTTCTAACCTCCGCTTTTTTCTGGTCCTACGCTTTCCTGCAAATACCGGCGGGATGGCTGGTGGACAAATATGGCTCGAAATATCCCATCGCCATCTCTTTTGTCGTGTGGAGCACGCTGACGGCGCTGACCTCGGCCGTCACCGGCTATGGAGAATTGTTCGCGATCCGCCTGCTGCTGGGTGTGGGAGAGGCGGCGATGCATCCCGCCAGCATGCGCTGGATACGATTTAATTTCAGTGAAGCGCAGCGCGGACTTGCGATTGGCTTGTTCATGTCGGGCTCGAAATTTGGGCCGGCGATCGGCTCTTTCCTGTCCGCCCTTTTGATAGAACATTACGGCTGGCGCGCCATGTTTTTCATTTTGGGCGCGGTGGCGCTTTTGTGGCTCATTCCTTGGCTTTTTCTTGTGCCGCCCGACCGTCACACCGGTTCGGCGAAGGCGGAAACAAGCCCAGTTTCCGTTCCTCTGCGCAAACTGTTGCTCAACCCCATCATGCTGGGGACGATACTTGCGACTTTTTCCTATATGTACTTCGTGTATTTCTGTCTCACCTGGATGCCCGCCTATCTCAGCGAGGCTCGTGGTCTATCGCTGGGTTCAAGCGGTCTTTTCACGACCTTCAGTTTTGCAGGCATGGCGACTGTCGCGATTGTGGGCGGATGGGCGGCGGATCGGATCATTGCCTCCGGAAAAGATGCCATAAAGGTTCGCAAGGCCTTTACGATCGCGGGATTTCTGCTGGCCTCCACGGAGTGTTTCAGCGCGATGTCTGCTTCCGTCGATGTCGCCCTGGCCATCTCGATTTTTTCGCTTAGCGGTCTTGGACTGGCGACGGCCAACTACTGGGCGCTGACTCAAAGTCTTATGCCAAGCGGTTCGGTTGGCAGGACTATCGGAGTCCAAAATTGCGCGGCCAGCGTCGCTGGTATTGTGGCGCCCATTCTGACCGGTTGGCTGGTTCAAAGAACCGGGGGCTATCTTGCCGCCATGGAAGCGGTTCTCGCCTTCTTGCTGGCGGGAATATTGGCCTATCTATTCCTGATCAAAAAGGAATTCGCCTATCGCGACGAGAATAATCTGCGGTGAGCCTGCAAGGCCCCAAATATCGCGTCACGTCACAAAAACATGGGAGAAAATGAATGGTTGCGCGTGAAAGCAAGTGGTCAAGGCGCGGTTTCGTGCGCGACGGCGCGCTGACACTGGGCGGAAGCGCCGCGCTGTTGGGGCTCACGCAGAAGTTGGCTGCCGCCGAGCGAATCCGGCCCACGATTAGCGATGTTCAGACCATGACAATAGGCGGTTCGTCGCGCACCTATGTCTATGTGCGAGTCGTGACAGCCGATGGCCAGTATGGCATCGGCGAAGCCTATGGGACGCCGGGCGTCGGCGTGGCCGAGCAGATATTGTCCTTGAAACCCTGGCTTGTGGGTAAAGATCCGCTTGAAGTTGGCAAGCTCTACACGCTGCTGGGAGATGGAAGCCGCAGCCTGTCCGGTACCCGCACCGACGGTTCGGCCCATAATCTGCTGCGGGCCGCCAGCGGAATCGAGATGGCGTTGTGGGACCTGGCAGGCAAGCTCTTGCATACACCCGTTGCCGTGCTGCTGGGCGGACGATATCGCGATCATGTCCGCGTCTATGACCATTCCTATCCTCGCGACATGACCGACAAGGCGTCTTGCCGGGAATGGGCTGCGAAAGTGAACCAGCATCCCAGCGGATTCACCGCGCACAAAATCGAAATCCCCCACACAAGCAGCATCTGGGAGGAAGTCCGGCCTGGCGGCCGTCCCACCGTGCCGGACAATGGCCGCGATCTGGCCAATCGCCAGCTTAGCACCAAGGAGCTGATGCGTATCGCCAAGGGACTTGAGAATATCCGCGAAGCGATCGGCTGGGACCATGACATCATGGTCCATTGCCATTGGGAATTCGATCTCGCCACCTCGCTGCAACTCGCCGAAGCGGTGGCGCCGGTTAAGCCGCTATGGCTCGAAGATCCGTTGCCGGTGGATTACACCGATTCCTGGAAACGGTTGTGTGACCGCTCCCCGGTGCCCATTCTGATGGGCGAGAATCTTGCACGTGTTGAAGGCTTTATGCCCTTCATCACCAATCAGGGCTGCGACATCGTCAATCCCGATCTGCGCAATGCCGGAGGGTTCCTCGAGGGCAAGCGTATCGCCGATCTGGCATCTCTCTACGGCATGCCAATTTCAACTCATAACACCGCCAGCCAACTTCACACCTATCAGGTCTGTCAGTGGGCCGCTTCAATCCGCGACTATCTCCTCTGCGAAACCGTGACAGGCGAAGGCGGTTGGATGGACCAGGTACTGAAGCTCGATGGGCCTTATGTCCAGAAAGGCTATGTGAAGGTGAACGACAAACCCGGCACCGGCGTGGACCTCAACCGCGAGACTGTCGAGGCCCACTTGGCGCCAGGCCAAAAGTGGTGGGGCGACCTCTAAGGAGAGGTAGAGCCGATTGAGCGGCCTGTTCCGTTGACGATTTTGGACACGCCGATTGTCGTGCTGGGACCTGCGGCTGTGTTGTTTACCGTTCGTCCGATAACCGGCACCCCAGCCACCGCGCGGCGATATCGTCTTTGCGCGAGCAGTGACACTGCCGGGACAAAGATGGTCACGCCTTCACCGTTCAAAGCAGTACCGGTACACCGTCCTCGCCCGAACTGATGACGCAAATGCCGCGCGGCGCAACTTTACGCCGCGTGTCATGGCCGGTTTCTATAGGGTTATCTCGGCGGGATATATCATCGATTTGCATCTTCGGTGGCTGCAAAACTGTTCGCGCTGTCGAAACGACAGCATTCTCATTCGCTAAGTGAATTGATTCATCAGGAAAAAGAATTAGACGGCCCCAAGTCGATTGCATAGCATTCCATCGAGAAAAGTGATCCGCGCGACAATAACGAGGGACAGCGGAACACCCGATTGATAGGCGGATGCGATCTTCGCGCGGCAGTATGCTTTTTGCCGGGCCAAAGACAGCTGTCCCGGCTTCAGGGTGGCGAACGATCCCCGAAATTGTTTAACCGTATCAGGCCGCGCTTGCGGCCTAAGCCATGCAAATAAGCCGTGCAAAAATGGGGAGTAGTGCAATGAAATCCAGGTCCGTGTTGAGCTGTGGCGCCGCCTTGATAGCGCTTGCGGGAAGCGCTTTCGCGCAGTCCAGCGGTACGGTGGAAAGCGTCACCGTCACCGGTTCGCGCGTGATTTCCGACATCGTCAATTCGCCCACGCCGATAACCATTGTGACGGCCGAGCAATTGCAGGCCACAACCCCCAGCAATATTCCGGACGGGCTCAACAAGTTGCCGGTCTTCGCGGGCTCCAACGTGCCGCGCCTGGCGGGCAATGGCGGCGGCGGCAACAGTTCCTCCGGCGGCGTCCCGCAAAACGTGCTGGCCCTGCGCAATTTCGGTGTCCAACGCACCCTGGTTCTGCTGGACGGACATCGCGCAACCCCGACCGGCTCGGACGGCAGCGTCGATATCGATACCCTGCCCCAGATGCTGGTCAGCCGCGTGGATGTGGTGACGGGCGGTGCCTCGGCTGTTTATGGCTCCGACGCCGTGACCGGCGTGGTCAATTTCATCCTGGACAAGAAGTTCGAAGGCCTGAAAATCGACGCCAATGCCGGCATCTCCACCTATGGCGATGGCGCCAGCGTCAAATTCGGCGCGGCTTTCGGTACGGCTCTGTTGGGCGGCCGGGCGCACTTTGAAGGCGCGCTGCGGCATTTCCAGCAGGACATAATTCCGGCCTTCGCGCGGCCCATCGGACGGCTGGTGGTAACGCAGGCCGGTAACGGAAGCTTCGCCAATCCCTTCACCAACGTCTTGAACACCCGCAAACCGGATTCCCCGCCTGGCGGCTTGATCCAGGGCTGTCTGCCCGCCTGTCCCCTCGCCGACAATCAGCAGTTCGTTTCCAATGGCGTCCTCGGGCCCTTTAATCCCGGCCAAACCACCGGCACCGGCAACCAGAACTCCGGCGGCGATGGCGGATACAACAGTTTCGGAACGGCGCAGACCGCCCTCCGTCAAAACG
The DNA here is from genome assembly GCA_035279305.1 of Rhizomicrobium sp. Lineage (GTDB taxonomy): Bacteria > Pseudomonadota > Alphaproteobacteria > Micropepsales > Micropepsaceae > Rhizomicrobium. The sequence continues at coordinate 1,120 of DATEIA010000230.1, read as the reverse complement.
AGTTGTTCAGCCGGTTCAGCTATGATCTGAGCCCCGATACCGTTGTCTATGTTCAGGGTTCGGCGTCGGAAGCTTTCTCCAGCGGCTGGTGGTTCCCCACCAAGGAGACCCCCACCAACAGCAGCGGCGGCGTGGCCAAGGGTGCCGCCCCCGCCGGGGGCACCGACAACCTGCAGGCCAGCACCTTCTACAAAAACAATGCTTTCCTGCCAGCCGCGGTGCAAACCGCGCTGGGCAACAACGGCACCAATCCGGTATCGGTCCAGGTCAGCCCCCTCGCCAAGCCCAATTCCATTCAGCCAAGCAACACTTTTCAGTTGGGCTCGTATTTCCAGGGGACAGGTCCCAGCGGCCTGGTCGGCACGCGCAACGTCAACCGCAATCTCAACATCACGGCCGGTTTGGACGGCACGGTGTTCGGGGACTATAGTTGGGACCTTTTTTATACCCATGGCGAAAACCGCCAGGCGGTGAACAATCTCAACAACAGCAATTACCAGCGGCAGTTCGCGGCCTCCGATGCGGTGCTGAACGCCCAAGGCCAGGTTGTCTGTTACGCCACCACGCCTGCCGCGGGAGCTGCGGCGAATACGGCCTATGCCGGCTGCGTGCCGCTGAACCCGTTCGGGCCGACATCCGTCACCCAGAGCGCCTATTCCTATATTACGGGAACGACTTTTTACCGCCTGACCAACATTCTGGATGATGTGGGGGGGAGCATTTCCGGCACGGCATTCGACGGCTGGGCCGGCCCGGTCAAATTCGCGCTCTCGGCGGAAATGCGCTGGAACGACTATACGGTGACCAGCAATGCAAACTCCAACAGCACGGTGAATTGCGCGGGCCTGAGAATCTGCAACCAAAACCTGCCGCTATGGGCCCAGAATATCGTCAATCCGGTCCACGCTTCCAACAATGTGTGGGAATTCTCCGGCGAAGTTGACGCCCCACTGGTCAAGGATCTTCCGCTGATACAGAGCCTGTCGCTCAATCTGGCGGGCCGTTACACCGATTACAGCACCTCGGGCGCGGTTCAAACCTGGAAGATCGGCGGCGATTGGCATGTCAATGACAGCATCCGCTTCCGCGCCACCACGTCGATTGACATCCGCGCGCCCAC
>DATEIA010000229.1:0-2400 GCA_035279305.1 Rhizomicrobium sp. | reverse complement strand
CCCTTGGACTTGGCCAGCTTGATGGCGGCGATGGCGCGGTCATAGGTGCCGTCCTGGCACACCGACTTGTCGTGCATCGCCTTGTCGCCATCCAGATGGATCGACCAGGTGAAATTGGGATGCGGCTTGTACTGGTCGATCTTCTTGGCCAGCAGCAGCGCGTTGGTGCACAAGATGACGAACTTGTCGCGCGCGATATAGCCTTCGACGATCTTGGCCATGTCGCGGTGAAGCAAAGGTTCGCCGCCGGCGATGGAAACGGCGGGGGCGCCGCATTCATCGATCGCGTCCATGCATTGCTGCACCGACATGCGCTGGTTGAGGATCTCATCGGGATAATCGATCTTGCCGCAGCCGGCGCAGGCCAGGTTGCAGCGGAACAGAGGCTCCAGCATCAAAACCAGCGGATACTTGCCGCCGGACAGATGCTTCTTCATCACATAGGCGCCGATCCTGGCGGCCTGGCGCAGCGGAAGTCCCATAGCGTTAAGCCCTCAATTCGGCGGGAAGACGGAACTCGATATGTTCCTTCTTGCCGTCCATCTGTTCCACTTCCACGTCTTCGATCCGGCCCAGGGCCTCGATCACGTGCTTGACCAGTTCTTCCGGGGCCGAGGCGCCGGCGGTCAGCCCGACCACGCTCTTGCCCCGCACCCATTCCGGCTTCAATTCGCTGCCGTCATTGATCAGGTAGGAGGGCACGCCCTCCTCGATGCCGATTTCGCGCAGGCGGTTGGAATTGGAGCTGTTGGCGGCGCCCACCACCAGGATCACATCGGCGATCTTGGCCAGTTCGCGCACCGAGGTCTGGCGGTTTTGGGTGGCATAGCAAATGTCGCTGGTTTCGGGGCCGACAATGTCGCTGAAACGTTTCTTCAGCGCCACGATGATGCCCTTGGTGTCGTCGATCGAAAGGGTGGTCTGGGTGATATAGGCGACCGGCGTCTGGGGTGGAATGCTCAGCGCCGCGACATCGGCTTCGTTCTGCACCAGGGTCACCGGCGCGCCGACCTGGCCCATGGTGCCTTCGACTTCGGGATGGCCGGCATGGCCGATCAGGATCAAGGTGCGGCCGTGCGCGACATAGCGCTTGCCCTGATTGTGCACCTTGGAGACCAGCGGGCAGGTGGCGTCCAGCACGGGAAGCCCGCGGCTGGCGGCGGTCTTGACCACGGATTGCGGCACGCCATGGGCGCTGAACACGGTGACGGCGCCTTCGGGCACTTCGTCCAGTTCCTCGACAAAGCGCGCGCCTTTGTTCTTGAGTTTGTCCACGACATGCTTGTTGTGCACGATCTCGTGGCGGACATAGACGGGCTCGCCATACTTATCGAGCGCCTTTTCCACGATATCGATGGCGCGCACGACCCCGGCACAGAAGCCGCGTGGCTGGGCAAGAATAACTCGCATGGCGATCTCTAATCCGGCTCCCATAGACCTGGCCGCCCCCGGCCAGGACCGCCCGGCAAAAGGCCCGGCGGATTCATGCTTTGGCGCTGCAACATAGCCATTTTCCCCTTTCACGATAGGGGGTGCAACCCCTACCGGGACGGGGCTGTGAAATGTCGCGGGAAAGGGGCGGAAAAGCGGCTGGCAAGAAGGGCGGTTTCGGGGCTACAAGCGGTCCGGTAGAGCTTGGTCCCCGGGGCAGGGGCCAGGAAACCACCACCAAACCACCCTCTGGCGGCCGTAGAATGGGGCAGCATGTCCAATAAATCCCTCGATTTTTCCGCCGGGGTGGATATCCGCCAGTTGCCTGCGGCCATTGCGGCGTCCGCCAAGCTGCTGGATGCGGCTCTGGAGGCGGTCTTGCCGGAGTCGGCTGGACGCCAGGCCCGGGTCCAGGAGGCGATGCGCTATGCCATCATGGCGGGCGGCAAGCGGCTGAGGCCCTTCCTGGTGCTGCATTCGGCACGGCTGTTCGGGGTGGATGATTCGCGAAGCCTTAGGGTGGGGGCGGCGATCGAATCGCTGCACACCTACAGTCTGGTGCATGACGATCTGCCCTGCATGGACGACGACGATCTGCGCCGCGGCCGTCCCACCACCCATATCGCTTTTGATGAGATGACGGCGGTGCTGGCGGGCGACGCGCTGCTGACCCTTGCCTTTGAAATTCTCGCCGATGCCCGTACCCATCCCAGCGCCGATGTGCGTTGCGCGCTTATTGGGAGACTCGCGGAAGCCTCGGGGCATAGCGGCATGATCGGCGGCCAGATCATCGACATGCTGGCGGATAAGAGATTCGAAGTTGACGATGTGATCGACCTGCAGCGCCGCAAGACCGGTCAGTTGTTTGAATTTTCCTGCGAAGCGGGACCGATCCTGGGCCAGGCCGCGCCGGAGGATCGCGCCCGGCTCAAGGCCTATGCCGAAGACATGGGCGTGGTGTTCCAGATC
>DATEIA010000228.1:0-16233 GCA_035279305.1 Rhizomicrobium sp. | reverse complement strand
CGCCGCGAGAATTCCGCCAGGTCCAACCGATAGTGGAAGATCGGCCATAACACCCGGTTGGCGAAGCCGTTATAATATTCGTCGAAATCCTCGGGCTTGAGGTCGGTGACGATATAGCTGTTGTCGCGATGCGTGATGGTGCGGGTGCGCGGCTTTTCATTCACTTCGCCGCTCCAACCCAGCCAGACGCAGGGGTGCTTGCGCAAGGTGGCCTTGAGCACCACTTCCAAACCGCCGGGTTGGTTGGCGGCACCGGGAATCGCAACCCGGTTGGAGATTATGAAGACGCGCGCCAATAGCGATCCTCCCAGCTTTGACTCAGCCGCATTGCGCTGAGAATAACCCCCGCCATCGAATAGGTTTGGGGGAAATTGCCCCACAACGCGCCCGTTTGCGGGTGGATATCTTCGGCCAGCAGGCCATAGCTGTTGCGCAGCGTCAGCGCATCCTGATAGCGCTCGCGCGCTTCTTCGCGACGGCCCAGCGCCGCCAGCGCATCGATCAGCCAGAAGCGGCAGACCAGAAATTCGGTCTCCGGCAGGCCGAAATCGTCTTCCGCCGCATACCGCATGACATGGCGGCCGCGCAGCAAGTCGCTTTCAACAGCCGCCACGGTCGAGACAAACCGCGGATCATGCGCCTCGATCAGCCCCAATTCGGGCAACAGCAACACGCTGGCATCCATATCGTCGACACCTTCCGCGGCGGCGAAAGCCTGGCGCTTGGAATTCCACACACGGTTCAAAAGCGCCTCGGCGATGGAATCGGCCAGCGCCTGCCAATGGCGGGCACGGTCATCGAGCCCCAGGCGCGCGGCGATCGCCGCGGTGCGGCCGATCCCCGCCCAGCACATGGCGCCGGAATGGGTATGCACGCGTTTGCGGCCGCGGAACTCCCAAATGCCAGCGTCCGGCTCCAACGCCAGGTTGGCGCATTGCTGCGCCAGCTTTTCCAGCAGATGGAAAAGGCTTTCCTGCCCAGGATGCGGCAACCGCCTGTCGAAGAACATCGGCGTCGCGGCCATGATGACGCTGCCATAAGCATCGTGCTGAACCTGTTCCACCGCGGCATTGCCGATGCGCACCGGACCGTGGCCCTCAAACCCCTTCAAGTCGGGGGCTATCCATTCGGTGAGATCGTCCGAAGGCACGATGCCGTAACAGGGCGCCAAGACATCGGTATTGCCGGCAATGGAGAGGATGTATGCGATATACTGCTCCATTGTTTCGGTCACGCCGATGGCATTCAGCGCTTTCACCACAAAATAGGCGTCCCTGAGCCAGCAATAGCGATAGTCCCAATTGCGCCCCGAATGGGGCGCTTCCGGCAAGGAAGTGGTCAATGCCGCGACAATACCGCCGGTTTCCTCGAAAGCCATGAGCTTGAGAGTAATGGCGGCGCGGATACTGGCCTCCTGCCATTCATAGGCGATGGACAGCCGGCGCACCCATTCGCGCCAATAGGCATGGGTGCGCTCATGGAAATCCCGCACCGTTGACGAGATATCGCCCATGAAAGTCTCATCCGGGCCGAATACCAGATGCAACGGCCGGATCAGGGCGAACAGCGTCTCGCGCTGGATATAGGAAAGCGGCGCGTCGGTGGTCAGCCGCACCAGCGAGGGTTCGCCATAGGTGATATGGCTGGACCCCACCACCTGCCGCTTGATCGGGTTTCCGTAGAATTGGGTGGGACGGACGCGAATGGCGATTCGCGGCAGACCCGCGATGGGTTCGATGATCCGCATCAGCTGCGGCGGCCGCAGCAGACGGTCGAAATTGCGCAAACGCGGCGCAAAGTCGACGATCCGCACCTGCGCGCCGTCATCGGCCGTCAAAATGGTGGTGACGGTGGCGGTGTTGCGCTCATATCGGGACTCGGCCTTGACCTGCCGGTCCAGCAGCACGTCGCAGAAACCCTTCTCCTCGTCTCCGGCGATCAACCGGCAGAAGACCGGATCGCTGTCGAAGCGGGGAAAGCACCACCACACCAATTGGCCGTTGCTGTTGACCAGGGCGGCGATGCGGCCATTGCCGACAACGGCGAGATCCAAGGGACCGCTCATCGCAACCGGGCCTCCGCCGCCGCGCCGGCCAGCCACCGCCGCACCGCCAGCGGCGATTCAAAAATATGGTCCGCGCCAGGGAAATGCTGGCCCACCGAAAAACCGGTCCCGCCCAATTGCGGCAGCACCCGGAATACATCCTGGTCGGTGATATCGTCGCCGCCGAACAGGATGGTGCGGCCCAGAAACGGTTTCTGCTTCGCCAACTCCGCGACGGCGGTGCCTTTGTCCATGCCCACCGCGCGCGCCTCGATCACCGCCTTGCCGTGCAGAATATGGACATGCTCGCTTTCGAACAGCCGCGCATGTTTTTCCATCGCCGACAACAGGACCGGCCGCGCCTCGGGCGCCAGGCGATAATGCAATGCCAAGGCTGACCTCTTATCTTCCAGCAACAAGCCCGGAATATTCTCGGCCAAGCCGGTGAAGACCTCGGCGATCTTCTCCGGCAGCGGCTGACTGCGTGCAACCGTTCCGTCGATGCCCCGGATCTCCCCGCCATGCGTGCCGATGGCGGCGGGCCGGAAAGGGGCGAAAAGTCTGTCGATGCTTTCCAGCGAGCGGCCGCTGACAAAAGCAAAAGCACCGGACAAATGATGCGTCAATTTCTCAAGCGCGCGCAACAATTCGCGTGGCACCTTCACACGATCCGGCGTGCGGGCCAGATCCAGAAGAGTTCCATCTATGTCTAAAAAAAGGGCTGTGTTGGCTGTTACCGCCGGCATCATCAGGCTTCTCGCATCCCAGCGGGATCGAAACGCACTGACAGCTCAATAGGTTCCCTGAATTGTTCCTAGCTTTTGTAACGCGACCAGGCGAAAGCCCCGCCCGCTTGTGCACGGCCCGGATAGTGCCTTTCAGGCACCCTCGCCGTGCAGATTCCAATTAACGGAAGGTACCCCCGGCGCTTACCTGACGGGAAATTCGGATGAGTCTAATTATTTATTGCGGAATTTGGACCAAGCAAACGCGCCTCCTTCCATCCCGGCATCATTGGATACGGTGGTCACATTGCGGGGAAGCGGGAATGAGACCAGGCGGGAATTGCCGCCGCCCAGATAGAGACGATCATAAGCGAATACCGTATCTAGGACTGCGATCAATTTTTTGATTCGCTTGTTCCAGCGGCGGACGCCGATCTTGCGGCGCGTCTTGTCGCCGATATAAATGTCGAAATCGTCGCGCCTATGTATCACCAGATGCGCCAGATCCATGTGAGGCATCAATTCGCCGTCACGAAACCAGGCGGTGCCGAACCCGGTACCCAGGGTGCAAACCAGTTCCAGCCCCTTGCCGCGAATGGCCGCCAACCCTTGCACGTCGGCATCGTTGAGCAGTTTGACCGGTACGCCGAATTTTTTCTGCATCGCCTCGGCCAGCGCAAACCCCTTCCAATCCCCGGTGCCGAAGGAAGGCGCGCTGATGACAACACCCTTTTTGACCACCCCCGGGAAACCGATGGTGGCATGATCGAAGGCGCCCAACGGCGCGGCGAGATCGGCAAGCGCCTTGACGATCTGTTTGGGCTTGCGATGCTGCGGCGTCTTTACCCGCACCCGCTTCACCAGATATTTTCCTCGCGGCGAGATCACCGCCGCTTTCAGACCCGTGCCGCCCACATCGATGCAGAGGATGCGTTTTGGCGCGCCGGTTTTCTTCATACGGTTTTTAGAAGCCATAGCCCTGATCGTCTTCTCCTGCCGCCGCCTGGTCCACCAGCCACAACACCTCGCCTTGCGGCTTGATCCCGCCGGCCGGACCAATGCCGGCGCGCGCCTGGGCCAGGGCATCGCGCTTGCCCGCGCCGCTGACCAGGAACAGAATCCGTTCGCTGGATTCCAGAGCGGGATAGGTCAGGCTGATGCGCGGTTCGGGGCGCCCCTGGGGAACCACGGCGACCCAACGGTCCCGTTCCGCGAGCACCGGCTGGCCGGGCAATAGGGACGCGGTATGTCCGTCGTCTCCCAGCCCCAGCAAGGCAAAATGAAACAGGGGTACGCCAAGCTCCAGGGTGCCGGCGCCATATTGCTGGCGCAGGGTTTCGTCATAGCGGTCGGCGGCGCTTTGCGGTGTACCGTCGGTGGGAATGGCCAGCAATTTGCGCGGATGGACCTGACCGCCCGCCAACAGATTTTCGCGCACCATGCGGTAGTTGGAATCGGGATGGTCCGGCGGGACAAAGCGTTCGTCGCTGAAGAACAGCTCGGCACAGTCCCAGTCGATCTGCTTGCGGCCCAGAAGCTGATAGGCTGCGCGCGGCGTCGAGCCTCCCGACAGCACCATGCGGAACGGATAGCGGGCGGCTCGCAGCCGCCCCGCGATGATCTCCACCGCCCGCGCGGCCAACGCGGCCGCGTCCTTCACCACCTCGAGCGTGCCGGCGATGCCGCTCACTTGATGCCCCTCCAGGACCGTCCGTCCCGCGCCAACAGATCGTTGGCGGCGCTGGGGCCCTCGCCGCCCGCGGCATAGTTGGGAAAGTGGCGCGGCGCGGTGTTGGCCCAGCCGGTCAGTACCGGCTCCACCAGGGCCCAAGCCGCCTCAACCTGATCGGCGCGCTGAAACAAGGTGGCGTCGCCGATCAGGCAATCATAGATCAGGGTCTCATAGCCGACCGCGGGCGCCTGCCGGAAATAGTCCTTGTACTTGAATTCCATCGCCACGCTTTCCAGCGCCATGGCCGGGCCCGGCCGCTTGGCGTTAAAGCGCAGCCGAATGCTTTCGTCCGGCTGAATGCGCAGAATCAGCCAGTCGGCATCCAGCTCATCCACCGGTGTCTCGCGGAACAGGGCATAGGGCGCCTGTTTGAACCGTATCGCGATCTCGGTATAGCGCTTGCTCAACCGCTTGCCGGTCCGAAGATAGAAGGGCACGCCGGCCCAGCGCCAATTGTCGATGGAAAGCCGCATCGCGGCGTAGGTTTCCACCGTGGAGTCCGGCGAGACGTTGGTTTCCGCGCGATAGGCCAACGCCTTTTCATCGCCCACAATGCCGCTGTCATATTGGCCGCGCACCACATCGCTAAGGGCGAGGGGATGGATCGCCTTGAACATTTCCGCCTTTTTGGAGCGGATATCCTCGGCATCGAACGAGACCGGCGGCTCCATCGCCGTCATGGCAACCAGTTGGAACAGGTGATTGGGCACCATGTCGCGTAGCGCGCCGGTGGCTTCGTAGAATTTTCCCCGCGTCTCCACGCCGATGGATTCCGCCACCGTGATCTGGACATGGTCGATGCGGTCGCGGTTCCAGATCGGTTCGAACAAGCCGTTGGCGAAGCGCAGCGCCATGATATTCTGCACCGTTTCCTTCCCCAGGAAATGATCGATGCGGTAAATTTGTTCTTCTTTCAGATATTTCAGCAGGCAGGCATTGAGCGCCTTGGCGGAAGCCAGATCGTGGCCAAACGGTTTTTCCACGATCAGGCGGCGAAAGCCCTTTTTGCTGTCTTGGATGTTGGAAGCGACAAGCCCCGCCTCGCCCAGCTTGCCGGCGATGGTGCCGAAAAAGCGATCCGCCACCGCCATGTAGAACAGGACATTGCCGTCCAGCGCTTGCTTTTCGTCCAGCTCCGCCAGCAGGTCCTTGAGGCGCTGGTAGGTGCCGGGTTGTTCGAAATCCCCGCTGAGGAAGGTCATGCAGCGGGCAACCTGCTGCCACAGACTTTCCTCGACTTCCTCATTGTTCTTGGCCAGCGCCTGGGCCAAGAAGCCCTTGAGCTGCGCGGTCCATTCCTCGCTGGTCTTCTTGTTGTGATCGACGCCGACCAGCGAAAGGCTGCGGGGCAAAAGGCGGGTCCGCGCCAGATTGTAGAGCGCGGGAATGATCAGACGCCGGGTCAGATCGCCATTGGCGCCGAAGATCACGATGGCGCAGGGCGGCGGTGGGGATTTGTGGGAAAGAAGGCTCACTTATCCTCGTCCTTGGCTTTATGGACCGGGATGGTGCTTTCGATATGGCCGCCAAATTCCTTGCGCATGGCCGACAACAGTTTTTCGCCGAACGTGTTGTCGCTGCGGGAGCGGAAGCGGGCAAATAGTGCCGCGGTGATCACCGGCGCCGCCACGGATTCGTCAACCGCCGCCTGGATGGTCCAGCGGCCCTCGCCGCTGTCATCCACCTTGCCGCTGAATTCCTCCAACGTCTCCGACCTGGCCAAGGCGATGGCCGTCAGATCGAGCAGCCAGGACGCCACCACGCTGCCGCGCCGCCATACTTCCGCGACGTCGGCGGCATTGATGTCGAAACGTTCGTCCTCCGGCAACTTATCGCTGCTGCGGCCGCGCATAATGTCGAAGCCTTCGGCATAGGCCTGCATCAATCCATACTCGATGCCGTTATGCACCATCTTGACGAAATGCCCCGACCCTGCCGGACCGGCATGCATATACCCTTCGGTGACGCGCGGATCGGCCTTGTCGCGGTTGGGGGTTCGGGGAATATCGCCGACACCCGGCGCCAATGTCTTGAAGATCGGATCCAGGCGATCGACGGCGGATTTTTCGCCGCCGATCATCATGCAATAGCCGCGTTCCAGCCCCCAAACGCCACCGGACGTGCCGACATCGATATAGCCGATGCCATGGCGGCGCAGCATATGGGCGCGGCGGATATCGTCCTTGAAGAAGGTGTTGCCGCCATCGATGATGACATCGCCTTTTTCCAGCAATTTTCCCAGGGCGGCGATGGCGTCCTCGGTGATCTTGCCCGCCGGGAGCATCACCCAAACCGCGCGCGGCGGGTTGAGCTTTTGCACCAGATCATCCAGGGACGAAGCTGCGGTGGCACCCTCCAGGGCTTTCACCGCATTGGCGCTGGCGTCATAGCCGACAATGCCATGCCCACCCTTCATCAGCCGCCGGCCGATATTGGCCCCCATGCGGCCCAGTCCGATAATTCCCAACTGCATGACGTCTCCTGCTGATCCCTTGGCGTGCGGCAATATCAGTCAATTTCGCCGCCCTGAACACTCTTGAAACCGGGGCATGGGACCTCAAGGATCGCCGCCCCCTTTGCCGCGCCCGCTCCCAAGGCAAATGGCCAAAAAACCCGCGCAAAACAGGGCGAAAGCATTGATTTTCGCCCCCCAGACCTGCCATTACCCTCATCCGTACCACAAGGCCTGCCATGGACGACGATTTCCGCAAAAGCGCCCTTGCCTATCACCGCTCCCCGCGGCCGGGGAAATTGTCGGTGGAAGCCACCAAGCGGATGGCGAATCAACGCGACCTGGCGCTGGCTTATTCCCCCGGCGTCGCCGCCCCCTGCGAGGCCATCGCGGCCGATCCCGCCATGGCGCGCGAATACACCGCCCGCGGCAATCTGGTGGCGGTGATCACCAACGGCACCGCCGTGCTGGGACTGGGCAATATCGGGGCGCTGGCCTCCAAGCCGGTGATGGAAGGCAAAGCCGTCCTGTTCAAGAAATTCGCCGGTATCGACGTGTTCGACCTGGAAGTGAACGAAACCGACATAGATCGTTTCGTCGATATCGTGGCGTCGCTGGAGCCGACCTTCGGCGGCATCAATCTGGAAGACATCAAGGCACCGGAATGCTTTGTCATCGAAAAGAAGCTGCGCGAGCGCATGAAGATTCCGGTCTTCCATGACGATCAGCACGGCACCGCCATCGTCTGCGCCGCCGCCATCCGCAACGGATTGGTGCTCCAGGGCAAGACCCTGTCGGAGGTGAAACTGGTGACCAGCGGCGCGGGCGCCGCGGCGCTCGCCTGCGTGGACTTGCTGGTGGCGATGGGGTTGCCGGTGGACAATATCACCCTCACCGACATCAGGGGCGTGGTGCACAAGGGGCGCGGCGATGCGATGCCGCCCAACATGGCGCGCTATGCCCGTCAGACCGACGCGCGCACCCTGGGCGATGTGCTGGTGGGAGCCGATGTGTTTCTGGGCCTGTCCGCGCCCAATGTTCTCAAGCCGGAATGGCTGCCGCAGATGGCCAAGAAGCCACTGATCCTGGCCTTGGCCAATCCCGATCCGGAAATCCTGCCGGACGTCGCCAAGGCGGCGCGGCCCGACGCCATCATCGCCACCGGCCGTTCCGATTATGTCAATCAGGTCAACAATGTCCTGTGCTTTCCTTTTGTGTTCCGGGGGGCGCTGGATGTCGATGCGACCACCATCAACGAGCCGATGAAGGTCGCGGCGGTCGAGGCCATCGCCGCTCTCGCCCGCGCCGAGGCCAGCGATGTGGTGGCCAATGCCTATGGCGGCGCGCTTAGCGGCTTTGGGCCTGAGTCCATCATTCCCAAGCCGTTCGATCCGCGCCTGATCCTGCATATCGCCCCCGCCGTGGCCCGGGCCGCCATGGAGTCGGGCGTGGCGCGCCGCCCGATCACGGACTTCGAAGCATATGAAAACGAGCTGGAGAAATTCGTCTATCGCTCCGGCCAGCTGATGCGCCCGGTGTTCGATGTCGCCCGCCGCTCGCCCCGCCGCGTGGTCTATGCCGAAGGCGAGGAAGACCGGGTGCTGCGCGCCGTCCAGACGGTGGTGGATGAAGGCCTGGCCCAACCCACCCTGATCGGCCGCCGCGACGTCATCCTGGAAAAAACCAGGCGGCTCGGCCTGCGTTTGAACTTCGATAAGCAGGTGCGCATTCTCGACCCATTGCGGGATCGCGAATTTTTTGCGCCCCTCACCGAACGCTACCAGCGCCTGGTGGAACGGCGCGGCGTGCAGCCGGAATCGGCGGCGCGATGGATCACCACACGCCACGGCATCGCCGCCGCCATGCTGCTGGATGTCGGCGAGGTCGACGCCGCCTTGTGCGGCGGGCTGGGCGACTGGACCCGCCAGCTCACCAATATCCTGCCCATCGTTCCGCGCCTGCCCGGCGTCAGCCGGCTTTATTCCCTTTCGGCGCTGATCCTGCCCAATGGCGCGCTGTTCTTCTGCGACACCCATGTCAATGTCGATCCAAGCGCCGAACAGATTGCCGAAATGACCCAGCTCGCGGCCAAGACCGTGCGCCGCTTCGGCCTGGCGCCCAAGGCCGCGCTGCTGTCGCATTCCAGCTTCGGAACCTCGCATTCGCCCAACGCCATTAAGATGCGCAAGGCGCTGGCGCTGCTGAACGCCGCAAGCTGCGATTTCGAGATCGACGGCGAAATGCATGCCGACGCCGCCTTGAGCGAGTCGCTGCGTGCGCGGGTGGTATCCAACAGTCCGCTCACCGGCTCCGCCAATCTGCTGGTGATGCCGACCCTGGATGCCGCCAATATCGCGCTGACCCTGCTCTCGGCCGCCACCGAAGCCCTTTTGGTGGGGCCCCTGCTGTTGGGCGTGGCAAAGCCGGTGCATGTGATGGTGCCGTCGGTCACCGCGCGCGGTATTGTGAATATGACCGCCCTGGCGGTCGCCCAGGCCGCCGCCGCAACGCCGTAACCGCTGGCGCCCAGCCCCTCCGGACCGCGCTAGGCTCGCACAAACCCAGGCCTATAAGGCGCGGCGGACCCAGCTCACCTGTTTGCCCTTGGGACCGTCACTGACCACGACTTGCAACGCGTCGCCTTCCTCAAGAGTCAGGATGCCACCGCGCCGCAGGGTTTCCATATGGACAAAGGCTTCCACCCCGTCTCCCAGAGAAATGAATCCATATCCCTTGGCGCGATCGAACCATTTCACCGTCCCTTCCTGGATGACGGCAGCCGGAATATCGTTCTGAGGCAGCGGCGCGACTTGGCGATCCTTCGATGGAATGCTGGAATTGTCGACGGATAGAATGCGGATTGCCTGAAGGCCGCTGGGGCCTTTCACCGCTTCGCAACGAACCGTGGCGCCCTCAGCCACATGCGAGAAGCCGGAGCGCCGCAGACACTTGTGATGCAGCAGGATATCGCCCATGCCCAAAGTGCTGACGAAACCATAGCCTTTCGTGAAATCGAACCACTTGACTTGGCCGACAATGGAAAAAGGCTCGGCATCGCTTGGAGCGATGCCGCTTTGGATTGTCTCGAAACTCCGCGTAAACGCCTGTTCGGAATGAACAATGTTACGGCGTTCCATCGGCTAGGCCCCCATTGGTGTTGGCGTTGATAACAACGCCGTCGGCAGTTACAGTAACTAGCGAAGAGTGGCCTGCAGGCCGCGCCTGCGGTAGCGGCTTTGTTTGCAACCGCTATCCATTTCTGAACAACTATCGGAAAGTGCACGTGCCCGGACGTCTGCCCTGTGCCATTTTTGGAATCCGGCCGCCGCCTTTTTCCCAATCCGGAAGGCACACTCTAGCGAGTCATGGAGATGTAAGTTCGAAATCGGATTTCGCCGGTGTCCGTAGGGCTGCTGTTGGAGCATCCGGCAAAACGCCGCACCGAAAAGCGTGAACGAAATCCATCGACGAGAATGCTTTCAGGAAAGACTCCTCTTCTCTATGTTGAGATGTCGTCAGTTCGATAGGAGGCTTGCAGCTTGCCTGGCTATATAGGGTCGCCCAATATAAGTTCTCGAACCGCGACATTTGAGATGACGGGACTTCCAAGGTAAAGCGACCATGTCTCAGCCCTTCGACCAATCGAACCGCAGCCTCAACCGCACGCTGCTGGATGATCCCAGGATTATGAGCGGCCCCTTCTGGGCGGAACTGCGTGTCTTCCTGGCTGTGGCAAAGTCGAAATCCTTCAACCGGGCGGCCGAAGAACTGGGCATCAGCCAGCCCACCGTCAGCCGCCATGTCCATCGGCTCCAGGACCTGATGGGCTGCCAACTGCTCAGCTCCTCCAATAGCGGCGTCATCCTCACCGAGAGAGGCAGCGAGCTGGCAAAAACCTTGCTCGAACTCGACGATCGCTTGTTCAAGCTATCGCGCCAGCTCCGCGCCGAAACCCGCGCCGCGGAAGGCCTGGTTCATATCAGTTCCACTGAAGCGCTGGCCGGCTTGTTCATCGTCCCGAACATCACGGCTTTCAACGAACAATTCCCGAATATCCGGCTTCATCTGAAACACCCCATCAACCTGCTCAAATTCCGCGAAAATCAGGTGGACATCGCGCTGCGGTTCACGCCACCAACGGAGAAAGGCGTGGAATGCCGCACCGTCGGTTTTGTCCATCTTATTCCGGTGGCAACCCATGCCTATCTGGCCCGTTACGGCATGCCGGCGAAAGACAATCTGGAAAACCACTGTTTCGTCGATACCGAATATTACGCCGCCCGGACCGAATTGTGGGGCAGTTGGCGCGAGACCCTGGAGCGCGGCCATGTGGTGCACTTTTCCGACAATTCCTATGCCTATCTCTTCATGGTCAAAAGCGGCGTGGGGATCGGCCTGCTCGGCAACTACACATTAAGCGATCCGCAGATCGTCCCGATTGAGATCGGGGTACATGTTCGGTTGCCGCTTTATCTGCACGCCGACAGCGAAAGGCTGAATTCAAAACCCGTGCGTGCGGTCTATGATTGGCTGACGGCGCTTTTCAGCACCAGCAACCCCTGGTTCGGCCCGGAGCTGACCCTGGGCACCTTCCCAACGATTTCCGGAACGCTGTCAAAATTCTATTCCGGAACACCGTTTTCCGGAAGCTCAGACCCGGGCTAGACACCGGCGCCTTAGCGCGCCGGTCCGCGAAGCGAGCGCCTAATGCGCTTCGTATTTTGCCGGTATATCCCACTCGCCTTCAGTGCGGAAAAGAACCGCAGCTTCGGTCTGATGCGAAATGGCATTGGGCGGAACCTCCAGCGGGCGCATCAGTTCGAAATATTTCTCGCCGTGATACTCTACGGGGGGCTTGCCGGGAACATCCCGGAAGCCAAAATGCATGCGCCAAAGCCGGGCGAATAGCGGAGACGCATGGGTTATCGCGACCGGATAGCCCTTGCGCGCGATATGCGCGAAAGCAAAATTCAGCAAAATACGGACATTGGGAATGCCACGATACGATTTGCGGAACGCCGTACGTTCCAGCTTCGCGAAGTCTTTGAACCAGCGGATACGCAGGGTCGCGATGGGTTCGATGCCGTCATAAGCCACCACATGGGTGGCCTGAAGATCGTTGCCGTCGAAGGCATGGTCAAAAGGCAGGCCGGTATCCTCCATGAAACATATGGCGCGCAGGGCGAACACCTGAATCAATTGTTCCATGTTCTTGACCACTTCGACACGGAACGAATTGTGCCCTACATCTGTAACGGTCGAATCACGAATCATGTTGTACGCCCTCAGAAACCTGAGATAGTGAGGCTCGCGTCGCCTATGTTCAGCTAGCTGATTCTATCTTCAACTGCTGTTCAATTCTGAAGATCAAAAATGACCTCGTCTGCCCTGGTTGCCATGCTTGATGGTTGGGTGCGCGAAGCTGTTGCGCGCCATGGCGACAATTGGCCCGCCATCATGGCGGCGCTGGAAGAAAATCTAGACGGGCTGGAAAAAGATCAGCGCACGGAACTCTCCGGTCAGATCGCTTTGTTGCTGACAACCAGTTCCGATGCCGCCCTTTCAGGACTTCATTGACGTTCCAAAGGACGCTGAAGCCGTTTCGCCGAATTCTCCGGCTGAGTCGAGGCTGGACCATGCCGAAATCCGGCCGCAAGCCGCAGCCGATCAACGGCTCGCGGCCGTCGCGGGTGTGATCTCCACCAGCGCGATCTTGTTCACTCCGCTGCAAGCCAGCCACAGATTGCCGTCCGGGGTACGGTCGATGTTGCGAACCACGCCGCCGCCCGAAGGAATAGTCCAAGTCTGGAATTTGTGGGTCTTGGTATCGAAACGCACCACAGTGTTGGGACTGGTGTTGGATTCGCTGTACCAGACCGCGTCGCCGAGTGCGGTGATGCCATAGGGCTGGGACTTGGGACCGCCGGGGGACGCCCATTCGGTGACCTGTCCGGTCTTGGGATCGAGCCGGCCCAGATAGCCGCGGGAATAATCGGAATACCAGACGATGTCGTCATGGGTGATGGCGATGCGGCGCGGACGTGAATCGGCATGCGGCAGGACGAATTCGCGGATTGCCAAACTGTCGGGATCGATGCGCCCGACCTTGTTGCTGCCGAACGCGACAAAATACGGCACGCCAAGTGAATCGACGGCCATCCCATAGGGCTTGGAGCGCGGTGTGGGAGAGGAGACGAGTTTGACCTCTCCCGTCTTGGGATTGAGCCGGCCGATCCTATTGGCGTTCTGCGCGGTGAAGTAGATATAGCCATTGGGCGCCAAAATCAGCGTATGGGGATCGCGCACCGCCGGGTCGGGCATGGGATATTCGGTGACGGCGCCGGTTTTGGGATTGAGCTTGCCGATATAGGCCTTGAAGTTGGCGGTGAACCAGACATTGCCGTCATGATCGGCGATCAGGCCATGCGGCCCCGAGCCCGGAGTCTTGAGCGGATACTCCTGAAACTGCTGGGTTTTGGGATCGAACCGGCCCAGCACATTGGCCATCTGGCCGGTGTACCAGGCCGAGCCGTCGGGTGCGACCATCGGATCGTGCGGCCGCGAACCGGCGGTCGGCACATCCCATTCCTTGATCGTGACATGGACGTTGCCGGAAAGAATGGCGGCGGACGGCAGGGTCTTGGGCGGGAAATTCTTGGCCAGATAGTCGATGACAACCGGCACCTGATCCGGCGGCACTTGAGCACCGGCATTGACCATCATATGCACCACGCTATCCCAGTCCGCGCGGCTATGCCCCGCGCCGGTTACCCTGGTGAGCGCATGGCATGCCACGCATGCCGTTGTGACGGTTTGTTTTCCGGGGCCATCCGGCAGCACCTGGCCGAACGCCGGCGAAACCGCCAAAAGACAGATCAGAAGATTGGCCAGAAGACCGGCCGGAAGACCAGCAAGAAAAAATGGTTTCTGCTGCATGGCAAACCACCTCGCGTTAAGGCTGCAGGCGTGGAGCCGATCGGTCGATGTGCAAAATACGCCCGGCAATTTTGACGGTCAACCTGAGCGCATTGCAGCGCGGATTGCCGGGACTATGATGCCGCCGCCGGCCCGGTTCCGGCGGCACTTCTGAAGAGGCTGATCGCGTGCCGACCTTGCTGGTGACACACCCCGATTGTATCGCCCATGACCCCGGCCGCGGTCACCCCGAGGCACCGGGACGCCTGTCCGCGATATTGGATATCTTCAAAGAGCCGGAATTCTCCGCTGTCCTTCGGCAGGAAGCGCCGCTGGGCCGCGAAACCGACATCGTTCTGGTCCATGACCCTGACTTTGTCAGCGCTGTCCTGGCTGCCGTGCCGGCGACGGGCCAGGCGGCGCTGGACGCCGACACCATCCTGTCGCCCGGTTCCGGCTCGGCGGCGCTGCGCGCGGTCGGCGCCGTCACCGCGGCGGTCGATGCCGTGGTCGCGGGAGGTGCCAGCAACGCCTTTTGCGCGGTCAGGCCCCCCGGCCATCATGCCGAGCCCGCGCAGGCGATGGGCTTCTGCCTGTTCAATTCCATCGCCATCGCGGCGCGGCATGCGCAAGCCGCGCATGGCGTAAAACGGGTGGCAATCGTGGATTTCGATGTCCATCACGGCAATGGCACCCAGGCGGTGGTCGAAAACGACCCGAGCTTGTTTTTCGCCTCCAGCCATCAATATCCGCTCTATCCCGGCACCGGAGCGGCCGGCGAAACCGGCCTAGGCAATGTGGTCAATGCGCCGCTGTCCGCCGGTTCGGATGGCAGGGTCTTTCGCCGGGCGTTCGAAACACGCATCCTTCCCGCGCTGGACGCTTTTGCTCCGGACCTGCTGCTGGTTTCGGCCGGGTTCGATGCCCATCGCGCCGATCCGATTGCCGGTCTGGAACTGGAAGAGGCGGATTTCGCCTGGGTCACCGCGCGGCTGATGGAAGCAGCAAGACGCCATTGCGGCGGCAAACTCGTCTCGGTGCTGGAGGGCGGTTATGACCTGAGGGCGCTGGCGGGGTCAGCCGCCGCGCACCTTTCAGCCCTGATGGGAAAAACCTGAACAGTTACTTTTCCGTCAACTCCGCCACCAACGCGCCATTGTCATAGACCTTGCGCAAGGCCTCGGTGATCGCGGCGGTGGAAACCGAGACCGCACGGTTCACCTTGGGATCGAAACCGAAGGATCCGCCCAGGCTATCGATATTGCCGTCGAAGATTGCGCCCACCACCTGGCCGCGCGCATCGATCGCCGGCGAGCCGGAATTGCCTCCGATGATGTCGTTGTCGCTGACAAAATCGAAGACCGTATTGGGATCCACCTTGCCCTGCGCCTGCTGCCAGCGCGGCGCCAGATTGAAGGGAAACTGGCCGGTGGCGCGCTCCCACAAGCCGCCGAAGCGGGTGAAAGCGCCGACCGTAACGCCATTGTCGCTCCAGCCGCCGACCTTTCCATAGCTCAGTCTGAGCGAGAAAGTGGCGTCGGGATAGGTATTGGCGCCATAGACCGCAAAGCGGGCCTTGGCCAGTTTCTGCGCCGCCCGGTCAATCGGACCGCTGACACGGGTCTCATATTCCTTGCGGACCGCGCGGCTGGCGGCGTCGGTGGCCAGCACAAAGCGTATGATCGGATCGTCGGACGCCTGGATGGCAGGCTTGCCGCCTTCCCACAGCTTGCGGCGCAGCGCCGGATCGCCGAGCTTGGACTGGGCCAGGCGCGCCGACAGGGTTTCGGGTGACTCTTTGCCCAGGAAGGCCTTGGTCGCCGGCGCATCGGCGGTCAGATATTCGCGCAGTTTGGACAGCCAGAATTCCAGCACCATCTGTTCCACCTCCGGATAGACCGGGGCGGCGTCCAGCAGGCGCTTTTCCAGCAGCGGAAGCTGGCTGTCGGTATATTCCGGCAGGCGTTCGCCGTTGGGCTTGGCCTTTTCCTCGGCGGCGCGCACCAGGGCGCGGGCATAGCGGAACAGATCGGAGCCGAAGCCTCCGCGCGTTTCCAGGAAGCTGTACGAGGAATAGAGAGCCTTGAGGTCCGATTGCGCCCGCGCGATATCGCTCCAGGGATCGCCGGTCTCCCTGGCCAGCTTGGCATTCTTGGCCACGGCGTCGCGCAATTGCCGGTCGCTGCGGCGCTTGGCGGAAATCAGCGCGGGATCGACCAGGGCTTTGAACTGGCCGCTTAAGGCCTTGAAGCTGTTCTCGATGCCGAACAGCCGGTCGTCGGCGATGCGGGCATGTTCGGCGCTTTCGGAACTGAAGCGGATCAAACGCCCTCGGATTTCCGAATAAAGCAGCAAGGTGCGCGGC
>DATEIA010000227.1:0-4172 GCA_035279305.1 Rhizomicrobium sp. | reverse complement strand
AGTGTGCATGGGAACCCAGGTCTCTGCCGACTATCACCCGTCGGAAAACGAGCCCTTTATGAATGAGCGCCAGCGCGAATATTTCCGCCGCAAGCTCAATCTCTGGAAAGACGAAATCCTTAAGGAAAGCCGCGAAACCATTCAGAATCTCCAGGCCGAGACCGTGCCGCACGCCGATCTCGCCGACCGCGCCTCCACCGAGGCCGAGCGCCAGCTGGAACTGCGGACCCGCGACCGCCAGCGCAAGTTGATCGCCAAGATCGACGCCGCGCTGCGCCGGATCGAGGACGGTTCCTATGGTTTTTGCGAGGAAACCGGCGAACCCATTTCCTTGAAGCGGCTAGACGCCCGCCCCATCGCCACTCTGTCGATCGAGGCACAAGAGCGCCATGAACGGCGCGAAAAAGTTTATCGCGACGATTAGTTTTGGTTCGAGTGCTTTGAAATTAAAAAAGGCCCGGTCTAACGACCGGGCCTTTTGATTGCCTGCAAAGTTGGATCCCGGATCGGCTTTGCCGTCCGGGATGACGCCGCTGTCGCGGCGTCACCAGGGCAGTACGATATCGAGCAGTTGCGAGCCATAACGCGGCTGCTGCACGTCGCTCATCGTGCCCTGGCCGCCATAGATGACGCGGGCTTCGGCGATCTGCGACAGGTTGACGGTATTGTCCTGGGTGATGTCCTCGCGGCGCACGATGCCCGAAAGACGCATGTCGCGCAGTTCGTTGTTCACCCGCACCTGCTGATGGCCATCGATCACCAGATTGCCGTTGGGCAGAACCTGGGCGACCAGTGCCGCCAGAGTCATGTTGATGGATTCGGCGCGCGCGATCGAACCAACGCCGACATTGGAATTGTCCGAGCCCATCTTGACCAGGCTGCTGGGATCCATGCCGATGCCGGGCAACACTTTCTCCAAGCCGAGAAGATTGTCCATGCTGGCATTTTCGGAATTGGTGCGGCTGCGCGAGGTGGTGTTCTGCATCTTGGCCGTATCGGTCACCGACACATTCACGGTGATCACATCGCCGACATGCATGGCGCGCGGATCATGAAAGAAGCTCTGTGCGCCGGGCTGCCACAACGAATTGTTGACATGGACGATCGGCGACGGGCGCGGGATTTCCGCCACGATCTGCTGGCCGGCGGGGTTGCCCACCGCCGCAAGCTTGGGCGCCTCGCCGATATTCTCGATCCGGTCGATCGCCGAACAAGCCGACAAAGCGGCGCCGGTCAGCAGCAGGGTGGAGAGTTTCAAGAACAAGTTGCGCATGGCAAATCCTATCGATTAGCGGCGGGCAAGGGTGTTGGCGGGCGCATTGATCGCACCGGTGGCGCGCACCGTGCCGGGCGCGACCACGGTCCCGGAAATCATGCGGTAGGAAACCGGATTCTGGATGGTGACGGTATCGCCGACGCCGCCTTCGCTCATGGCGCGGCCCATCGCGGTGAGTTCCACGCCGGGCACAATGAACTGCATGGTGACGGTTTGGCCCTTGGTGATGACGATGGGGCGGCGCACATCGTCGCCGCGAAAGGGCTGCCCGGACGAGAGCATACGGCGGGTCTGCATGCCTTTGACCTCATCCATCTTGGTGGGGACGCCCGACATCAAAGCGGCGCCGTCCACCGTGGCATAGGTGAGATCGTTTTCGCTGATCGTGTCGCCACGCGCGATGTCGTGCGCCGGCACAACGATACGGACGGTACCGGCGAAGGCCGAACCGGTTGCGAGTACGGGCATCATCGCCAAAAGGCCGAGCGTGACAAAGATTCTACGCATGGTCCTAGCTCCCCAACCGGGCTGCGGCCTGCAGCATCTGATCGGCCGCCGAGACGACCTTGGAGTTCATTTCATAAGCGCGCTGGGCGGTGATCAGGGCGGTGATCTCGTCCACCGAATTGACGTTGGAGGTTTCCAGGAAGCCTTGCTGGATGGTGCCGTAGCCGGTGGAACCGGGCACACCGGCTTGCGGGCTGCCGGAGCCAGGCGTCTCCAGATAGAGGTTGTTGCCGATGGCATTGAGGCCGCCTTCATTGGGGAAGCGCGTCAGTTCCAGCTGGCCCACCGTCTGGGCGGTCGCGCTGCCCGCGACCACGGCATTGACCTGGCCTTGGGCGTTGATCGTCACCGAAAGCGTGTTCTGCGGAATGGCGATACCGGGCTGGATCACCAATCCGTCCTGGGTCACCAATTGTCCCTGCGGGCTGAGCGAGAAATTGCCCGAGCGGGTATAGGCATCGGTGCCGTCGGCCTGCTGCACGCGGAAGAAGCCCGCGCCCTGAATGGCGACGTCGTAAGGGTTGCCGGTGGATTTGAGGTCGCCCTGGGTGGTGACGCGATAGACGGCGGCGGTGCGCACGCCGGCGCCCAGCTGAATGCCGTTGGGCGCATAGGTGCCCTGGTCGGAGGTTTGCGAACCGGGGGTCTGGATATTCTGGTAGAGCAGATCGGCGAATTCGGCCCGCTGCTGCTTGAAGCCTGTGGTATTCATGTTCGCCAGATTGTTGGCGATCACTTCGACGTTGGTCTGCTGGGCCAACATACCGGTCGAGGCAATGGAAAGAGCGCGCATTATCGTGTCTCCTTAACTGGGCATTTGGCCAAGCTTTTCGATCGCTTGGCGCATAAGGTCTTCCTGGGATTTGCTCAGGCTGGCGGTTGCCTCATAAGCCCGCATCACTTCGATCATATGGCTGATCTCGATCACGGGCTGGACGTTGGAGGCTTCCAGCGCACCCTGGCGCAGGTTGACATTGGTGGACGTTGTCGGGGTCTGGATCGTGGAATAGAGATTGGCGCCCTGTTTCACCAGCGCGCTGGGATTGGCGAATTCCACCACCTTCAACTTGGCCAGCTGATTGCCGATGCCGTTGACGACGCTGGAAACGGTGCCGTCCGGCGCGATGCTGATCTCGCCGTCATTGGGCGTGATGGTGATGGCGCCGCCGTCGCCCTGGACTTGGTAGCCCTGGCTGGTCACCAGATTGCCGTTATTGTCGAGAGCGAAATGGCCGTCGCGGGTATAGCGCAGGCCGGTGGGGGTCTGAACCGCGAAATAGCCGGGTCCGGCGATGGCGACATCGAAGGTCGCGCCGGTCTGTTCGATATTTCCCTGGCCGGTGTCGCGCATGATGCCGGCGTCTTTCACAAAGCTGACGGCTTGCAGGCCGGTCTGGCCCTCGGCGGGCCGCATCATGGCGATGAATTCCTCGAATTTCGCGGCCTCGCGCTTAAATCCCGGCGTCGAGGCGTTGGCGATATTGTTCGCGATCACGTCCATCGCCCGGTATGAGGCGAGCTGATGCGAAAGACTAACAAGAAGTGAATTATCCATGGCGAACGGATCCTTTCTGGTCCGACGTCCAGTGTTTTGCAGCCGCCGTGCCAGCGCATAATGCCCGGTTTTATTGGGTTTTTGGGATATCGCGGCCGGATGGCGGAAAAACTTGCCGGGTCGGCTGCGCCCAACCCGGCAATTTGAACCACTCTTTAACCACGTTTGCATAGGGTGACCCCCGCAAAGAAACGCATAGAGACCATTTCATGGCCAAGAAAGAGAAAGCTCCGGACGCCGGCGCCGAAGCCGAAGGCGAAAAGCCGGAAGGCGAAGCCGCCGAAGCCGCGCCGAAGAAAGGTTTCCGTAAGTTTCTCAGCAAGAAAATCCTGATGATCGCCGTTCCGGCTCTGGTTGTGGTGCTGGGCGGCGGCGGCGCGGGCGCCTATTTCTTCCTGTTCAACAAGGCCGAGACCCATGAGGCCAAGGCCGAAGAAGAAGAAGTGCCGCTGACCCCGCCCAAGGTCGCCTTTAGCGACATGCAGGACATTCTGGTCAATATTCAAAGCAATGACGGCACGCCCGCCTATCTCAAGCTGGGCGTTTCGCTGGAATTGGAAGACGAAGAGCAGAAGGCCGCGTTGGAGCCTTTGATGCCGCGCATCACCGATCAGTTCCAGGCCTATCTGCGCGAACTCAGGCTCGACGATCTCAAAGGTTCTGCCGGCGTGTTGCGGCTGAAGGAAGAGCTGTTGCGCCGGGTCAATGTGGCGGCCGCGCCCTATAAGGTGCGCGACGTGCTGCTCAAGGAAATGATCATTCAGTAAGCCCGCACCAGCGGAAATTCAGGAACAAACGCAATGGCTGACGAAACGCCCCAGACCGACGAAGCCG
>DATEIA010000226.1:0-10526 GCA_035279305.1 Rhizomicrobium sp. | reverse complement strand
CAACCCGTCATTCTTGTAATAATATTCGATGATGGAGCGGGGCAGGGCGGTGCCTTCCTCGATCCCCAGCCGCTTGGACATGGAACCGGCTGCGACATTGCGCACCACCACTTCCAGGGGGATGATCTCAACTTCCTTGATCAGCTGCTCGCGCATATTCAGGCGGCGCACGAAATGGGTCGGCACCCCGATGCCCTGCAGCTGGGTCATCAAATATTCGCTGATGCGGTTGTTGAGGACGCCCTTGCCCTCGATCGTGTCCTTTTTGGCGCCATTGCCGGCGGTGGCGTCGTCCTTGAAATATTGGATGACGGTGCCCGGCTCGGTGCCCTCGTAAAGGATCTTGGCCTTGCCTTCGTAGATGACGCGGCGGCGCTTCATGGAATTGTCCTCGAAAAGGGCGGCTCCGCCCGCGGCCCCGTGAGTTGCAAACTTACCGGATTGCGCGGGCGCGCTGCAATGTGGCCAAGTGCATACCCACATCCATATCGGGTCATGGCGCAATCTTGACAAGATGGCATGCCATGATCCGGAAAATCGTTTGATTACAGGGAGTTGAACATGAGTACCGGCATGGACAATCGCGGCAAGGCCTTTGAATCCAAATGGGCCCATGACGCGGAACTGCGCTTTAAAGTGGAAGCGCGGCGAAATCGCGCGCTGGGACTGTGGGCGGCGGAGAAAAAAGGCCTGGCCGGCCAAGCGGCGGAAGACTTCGCCGATAGCGTGATCGCCGCCGATTTCCAGGAAGCGGGCGACGAAGATGTCTTCCGCAAGCTGCGCAGTGAGCTGGAGCCTGCCGTGTCCGACGCCGCGATCCGCGACAAGATGCGCGAATGCCTGGCGGCGGCGGTGGCGTCGGTCACGAAATAATCAACCGTCGCGCAGTTTGATCAGCGCCGCCTTGAAGCGGCGCGACAGCGGTACGTCCAGATCTCCCAGGCTGATTTCATAATCGCCCGAGCCTTCCGGCTTAAGCGCGGTGACGCGCGCCGAATTCACCAGCCAGGAACGGTGGGTGCGCACAAAACCGCGTCCCTCCAGGTCGCTTTCCAGCGCGGAAAGCGGGCTGCGCATCAACAGCCGGCGGCCGTCCTGCAGCGCGAATTCGACATAATTGCCGGCCGAGGTGATGGCCAAGATGTCCGACAACCGTACCCGGGTCAGTTTTGCCCCGTCGCGTATGTCGAAAGTCAGGCTCTGGCCGGGAGTTTGGATCAGCCGCTGTTGGCGCAGCAGATGCCCGACCAGGGCAATGCCGCCTATGAACAGGCCATAAGCCAGCACATCTTTGGGCAGTTCGTAGAGAAAATTCTTGCCGGAGAGGTTGCCATAGTGGCTGCCCAGCGCCCAATAGGCGAGCTTGCGCAGGGCGATAAAGCCGCCGACATGCGCCAACGAATAGACCAGGGCGCCCGGAATATGCAGCAGCAAGCGCCAGCGCGGCCGCACCCATAACGGTGCCAGCCGCCACATGACCCAGGCGATCCAGAAGCAGGCCAGCAGCGACAGCCAGCTCGATCCCTCCCAGATTGCCGGCTCCAGAAAACCCAGGCGAGGATTCTCGTGCTGGATGGTGAGGACGTTTAGGAGGTTGACCACGCCCGCGAAGACGGCGGTGGTAGCGTAGGCGTAGAAGAAGTTTCGCCGGCTGGTGCCGCTCGTCCCCAAAGCGCCGCCGCTGATCCCAAGCCATTGCCAGACATCACCAATCCGGCGCGATGCATCCCCGCAGGCTTTTACCGGTAGTTGGGAAACTTCAGACTGGGACATGGCAAGACGATAACGGATCGGGAGCGGGCGATGAAACGGCTTTTGTTGGCGGCGGGAATGACGGCGTTGGCGCTGACAAAAGCTCAGGCCGATACCGGCTGGAGCCAGTATGGCGGCGACCAGGGCGGGCAGCGGCACTCGGCTGCAACCCAGATCACACCGGCCAATGTGACGGGCCTGCGACAGGTCTGGAGTTATTCGACCGGGGCGATGACCCGGCATGCCGGGTCCGTTTCCAGATCGGCGTTTGAAAACACGCCCATCCTGGCGGAAGGCAAGCTGTTCGTCTGCTCGTCTTTTCAGGAGGTGAGCGCCATCGATCCTGGCACGGGGCGGGAGATCTGGCGCTTCGATCCGCGGCTGTCCGACGACAGAAAGCTCGATTACCCAAATTCCTTCAATTGCCGTGGCGTGGCCTATTGGAAGGGAAGCGACGGCAAGGGGCGCATCTATCTCGCCGCAAACAATCGCCGCCTCTATGCCCTGGATGCCGCAACCGGAAAACCCATTGCCAGCTTCGGCGATCATGGCTCCGTCGTGATTTATGGCGGCCTGTTGCGCCGTCCCGGGCAGATGCAGTTTTCCTCGCCTCCCATCGTCAGCCGTGGCGTGGTGGTGGTCGGCTCTTCCGTTGACGACAATCAGCGGGTGGATGAATTGCGCGGCACGGTGCGCGCGTTCGACGCCATGACCGGCGCTGCCAAATGGTCTTTTAATCCGGTGCAAGGACAGAATCTGCGCGCCGGGGCGTCGAATGTCTGGGCGCCGATCTCCGCCGATGACGCGCGCGGGCTGGTCTATCTGCCGACCTCAAGCCCCAGCCCCGATTTCTGGGGCGGCTACCGGACCGGCGGCAGCAAATACTCCAATGCCGTCGTCGCGCTGAAGATCGAGAGTGGCGCGGTGGCCTGGTCGTTCCAGACTTCGCACCACGATGTCTGGGATTATGACGTGGCTTCGCAGCCGACTTTGGGCCGGGTGACGTACAAGGGCAAAATCATCGATGCGGTGTTGCAACCCACCAAGCAGGGTCTGCTGTTCACCCTCGACCGTGAAACCGGAAAACCCATCATCCCGGTGGAGGAACGCAAGGTGCCGCAAGGCGGGGCCCCCGGCGAAAAACTATCGCCGACACAGCCGTTCCCGCTGGCGCCGGTGCCGCTGGCGCCTCATCGTATCAGCGCCGACGAGGCATTCGGTCTTACCTTCTGGGATCGCGGCAAGTGCCGCGAGATGATCAAGGGCGCGCGCAACCAGGGCATTTACACGCCGCCCAGCACCCAGGGCACCATCGTCTATCCTTTCACCGGCGGCGGCACCAACTGGGGCGGATTGTCCTTCGACGCCGGGCGCAATGTCGTGTTCGTCAATACCTCAAACATGATGCATCTGGTGACGTTGATTCCTACCAAGGACATTGACGCGATGCGAAGGGCGCATCCGCATGAGGAAATTTCGCGCAATCGCGACGCACCCTTCGGCATGTGGCGCAGGACTTTGTTATCGCCCTGGGGCCTGCCCTGCAATCCGCCGCCCTGGGGTCAGTTGCATGCCGTGGATATGCGCGACGGAAAAATCCTCTGGTCGGTGCCGCTGGGCACCACCGAAGACCTGGCGCCGTTCAGCCAATATCTTCTGGGCAAGAGTGGTGTGCCCAATCTGGGCGGGCCCATTTCCACTGCCAGCGGCTTGGTGTTTATCGGCGCGGCGCTGGACAATTATCTGCGCGCTTTCGATGCCCAGAGCGGCGCGGAATTGTGGCGCGGGCGGCTGCCAGCCGGCGGCCAGGCGACGCCCATGACCTATATGTGGAAGGGCAAGCAGTATGTGGTGATCGCCGCCGGCGGGCATGAAAAGCTGGGCAGCAAGCGTGGCGATCAACTGATCGCGTTTGCGTTGCCGGATTGAGTAATGTCCTCCTCCTTCGACAAGCTCAGGATGAGGACACAGCACAATTCCTCACCCTGAGCTTGTCGAAGGGTGTGGGGTTAGCCGAAGACCCTTTTGAAAATCGTGTCCACCTGCTTCAGGTGATAGCCCAGGTCGAACATGGCTTCGAGTTTGGCCGCCGGCAGCGCCTTGGACACGTCCGGATCGGATTTGAGCAGGTCCAGCAGATTGCCTTCGCCGTTCCAGGCCCGCATGGCGTTTTTCTGCACCAGCCGGTAGCTGTCTTCACGCGCCAGGCCTGCCTGGGTCAGCGCCAGCAGCACCCGCTGGCTGTGTACCAGGCCGTGGGTGGCATCCAGGTTCTTCTGCATGCGGTCCGGATAGACCACCAATTTCTCGATCACCCCCGTCATGCGCGCCAGCGCGAAATCCAGGGTGATGGTGGCATCGGGGCCGATGTAACGCTCGACCGAGGAGTGGGAAATATCGCGCTCATGCCACAATGCCACATTCTCCATCGCGGGAATGGCATAGCTCCTCACCATGCGCGCCAGGCCGGTGACATTTTCGGTCAGAACCGGATTGCGCTTATGGGGCATGGCGCTGGAGCCCTTCTGGCCGGGCGAGAAATATTCCTCGGCCTCCAGCACTTCGGTGCGCTGTAGATGGCGGATCTCGACCGCCAGGCGTTCCAGCGACGAGGCCACCACGCCCAGCGCGGCGAAATAGGCGGCATGGCGGTCGCGCGGGATGACTTGCGTGGAAACCGGCTCCACCGCCAGGCCCATCGTCTTGGCGACATGCTCTTCCACCCGCGGATCGATATTGGCGAAGCTGCCGACCGCGCCGGAAATGGCGCAGGTGGCGATTTCGGCGCGCGCCGTCACCAGCCGCGCCCGCGCCCGGGTGAATTCGGCATAATAGGTCGCCAGCTTGACGCCGAAGGTGGTGGGTTCGGCATGGATCCCGTGGCTGCGCCCGATGGTGGGCGTCATCTTATATTCAAAGGCGCGCTTCTTAAGCGCCGCCAGCAAGGCATCGGTGTCTTCGATCAAAATATCGGCGGCGCGGGCCAGCTGCACATTCAGGCAAGTGTCCAGCACATCCGAGCTGGTCATGCCCTGATGCACAAAACGCGCTTCGGGACCGACGATTTCCGACAGATGGGTGAGGAAAGCGATCACGTCATGCTTGACCTCGCGTTCGATCTCGTCGATCCGCGCCACATCGAACTTGGCGTCCTTGCCCTTCTCCCAGACTTTTTTGGCCGCCTCTTTCGGCACCACGCCCAGCTCCGCCAGCGCGTCGGTGGCATGCGCCTCGATCTCGAACCAGATGCGGAATTTACTCTCGGGCGACCAGATGGAAACCATCTTGTCGCGGGCATAGCGGGGGATCATGGAGAAACCATCGTCAAGTTACCGTTGCTTCTAGCGCGGATGATGGATGCGCGAAAGAACTGATTTCTACAGCAAACCCAATGACTTGAAGCTGGCATGGCCGCCGCGGCCGATCACCAGATGGTCGTGCACCGCGATCGACAAGGCTTTTGCCGCGCTCACCACCTCCCGTGTCATGGCGATATCGGCCTTGGAAGGCGCGGGATCGCCGGAGGGATGGTTGTGCACCAGGATGACGGCGGAAGCGCCCAGCTCCAGCGCCCGCTTGATGATCTCGCGCGGATAGACGGGAGTGTGATCGATGGTGCCGCGATTCTGCACCTCGTCGGCGATCAGATGGTTTTTGCGATCCAGGAACAAGACGCGGAATTCTTCCTTCTCCGACCGCGCCATTGCCGCTATGCAATAGTCCAACAGCGCCGCCCAGGACGACAAAGCGGGACGTCCCAGCACCTTGGTTTTCGCCAGCCGCTGGGCGGCGGCCTCCACGATCTTGAGATGATGGACGACGCTTTCCCCCACGCCCTGTATTTCCAACAGCCTTTCGCGCGGCGCCGCGATCACTTCGGCGAAAGAACCGAAACGCTTGAGCAGTGCTTTGGCCAGTGGCTTGGTATCGCGCCGGGGAATGGCGGCGAACAAGGTCAGTTCCAGCAATTCGTAATCGGGCATCGCCTCGGCGCCGCCGTTCAGGAAGCGCGCTCTGAGCCGTTCGCGGTGCCCGGCTGTGTCCTCGGATGTCATGGCAATCCCGGCGCGAGGGATTTTGGCCGCTGGCTAGGAGCGTCGCGCGGAGCGTGCTTCACGCACGTGAGCACGCGCGACGAAGCCAGAGGACAAAAGACCCGCGCCCCAGCAGAATTAAACATAAGGAGGCTTGTGCAAGCCCTTAGGCGACAGGGTGAAAATCTCCACCCCATCTTCGGTCACGCCCACGGAATGTTCGAATTGCGCCGACAACGAGCGGTCGCGCGTCACCGCCGTCCAGCCGTCGCTCAGCACTTTCACGCCGAAGCCGCCCAGATTGATCATCGGTTCGATGGTGAAAAACATGCCGGGCTTCAAGGCGATGCCGCCGCCGGGCTTGCCGTAATGCACGATATTGGGCAGGGCATGAAACACCTTGCCCAAGCCGTGGCCGCAAAAGTCGCGCACCACCGCGCACTTCTCCTGGCCTTCGGCAAAGGACTGAATGGCATGGCCGATGTCGCCGGTGGTGGCGCCGGGCTTCACGGCGGCGATGCCGCGCATCATGGCGTCATAGGTGATCTCGACCAGCCGCTCGGCTTTGCGCTTGACCTCGCCCACCGGATACATCCGGCTGGTGTCGCCATGCCAACCGTCCAGGATCACGGTGACGTCGATATTGACGATGTCGCCATCGCGCAGCGGCTTGTCGCCCGGAATGCCGTGACACACGACATGATTGATCGAGGTGCAGACGGTGTGGCGATAGCCGCGATAGCCCAGGCAGGCCGGAATGGCGCCATGGGCGATGATGTAGTCGTAAGCCACCTTGTCCAAGGCGGCGGTGGTAACCCCGGGCTTCACCAAGGGCACCAGCAGGTCCAGCACCTCGGCCGCCAAACGGCCGGCCCGCCGCATGCCTTCGAAATCGGCTGGCTCATGCAGGGTCACGCTGAAATGGGCCTTGCGGGCGGCTTCAAAAATCTCGGACTGGGGCAGGATGGTCATGGTCTGGGCAATATAGTGGGCCGTAGCGCCAAAACCAATCAGGAACCGGATGGGCGGTAAGACGTGGAATGCCGCAATCCTGGCATGACATGATACTTTAATTCAGCTTCAGCGCCTTGGCCGCTGTGGTGAAAGCGGTCTGGGCATCCTTGTTATCGGCAAAGGCCTTGCGGGCGGATACCAAAGCCTGCTTGGCTTTTTGCGTTTCTCCCAGCACGGTATAGGCGCGCATCAGCCGCACCCAGCCCAGCGCGTCATTGGGATCGGCTTTCAGCCGCGCCGCCAGCATCTCCACCATGGCGCGGGGATTGGGCGCGCCGCCCGGCGATTGCCCCATGGATTGCCCTATGGATTGCGATGTCAGCACCGCAATCCGGTCCACCAGAATCTGATGCAGCGGCGCGGTCACCGGTATGTCGGCGAGCAAGCTCTGCCACAGTTGGATCGCGCCGGCATTGTCTTTGCGCTCCGCTTTGGCCAGCCCCAGATAAAAGCGCGCGGGCGCACTGGCGGGATCGGCGGCCAGCGCGGCGGCAAAGGCCTTCTCGGCTTCCGGCGGCACCGCGCCATTGCTGGCCGCCACCAGCGCCTCGCCATACGCGGCGTCCAGGGCGGCATCGCCCCGGCCGGTCAGTTCGATCACCTTGGCAAAGGCTTTGGCGGCGTCGCGCGGATCCTTGGCCGCCATATAAGCTTCGCCCAGATAGCGCCAGGCGCGGGCATCACCCGGATATTGGCGCACGCGCTGAATCAGGAACGGCACCAGCCCGTTCACCTCGCGCGTGTTCAATCCGCTGGCCTCACGCTGCGCCAGATGCGGGCGGCCGATCAGGTAATAGCTGCCGCCGCCCACGCCGATAATGAAAAGTACCGCCGCCGCCAGCAGCAAATAGCGCGTCTTGGCTTTTTCGATGCGAAACAGCGGTATCGCCGCGAAGATGACGGCGATGGCCGCCACCAGGGCGAAACCGATGTAAGGAACCGCGCTCACTGCATTACTCTTTTCTTTGGCCTCTGTATTTGTTGCGCACCAGCGCCACGATCATGCCGCGAATGGTGCGCGCCTCCTGATCGGTGAGGCTGGACCGCAGGATCATGGCGCGGATGTTGCGTATCATGGTTTCGCGCTTGGCGGGAGGAAAGAGGAATTCGGCGGCATCCAGTTCCCGCTCCAGATGCTCGAACAGGCCGGTCAGTTCGGCGCGGCTGGCGGGAACCGCGATGGTGGAGCGGGTGCGGACCGGCGGCGTCATGTCGCCGGATTTCAGCCATTCATAGCCCAGCAGCAGCACCGCCTGGCCCAGATTGAGGGAAGAAAATTCGGCGGTGGGGATGGTGATCACCGCGTCGCACAGGCTCATTTCGTCATTGTCCAGCCCGGCGCGCTCGCCGCCGAACAGAAGCGCGGTGCGGGCGCCCGCCTGTGCCGCATCCCTGAGCCGCCGTGCCGCGGCCTCGGGTGTGTGGATTTCCTTCAGGATGTCGCGGTCGCGCGCCGTGGTCGCCAGCACCAGGTTGAAGGGCGCCAGCGCCTCGGCGGCGGTGCGATAGATTTTGGTATTGTCCAATATGTCGGCAGCGCCCGAGGCCAGAACCTGAGCCCGGTCGTTGGGCCATTCGAATTTGGGGGCGATTAGGATCAGTTCCGAAAGTCCAAAATTCTTCATCGCCCGGGCAGCGGCCCCGACATTTTCCCCCATTTGCGGGTGGGACAGGATGACGGCGGGGGCGGTCATTTGGCGCTTTGACGGGCCTTTATGGGCGGGCTAAACGAGGCCCGCTATAGCCCCTCCCGCCACAATTTTCGAGGCCCATTAGGTAAGGAATATGTCCATGGAAAAGATCAAGGTCGCAAACCCGGTCGTCGAGCTGGACGGCGATGAGATGACCCGCATCATCTGGGACCTGATCAAGAAGAAGCTGGTGCTGCCCTATCTGGATGTGGACCTGCATTATTACGATCTTTCCATCGAGCATCGCGACTTAACCGACGACAAGGTGACGGTCGAGGCCGCCGAGGCGATCAAGAAATACGGCGTGGGCGTGAAATGCGCCACCATCACTCCCGATGAGGCGCGGGTGGAGGAATTCAAGCTCAAGAAAATGTGGAAGTCGCCCAACGGCACCATCCGCAACATCCTGGGCGGGGTGATCTTCCGCGAACCCATCATCTGCAAGAATGTGCCGCGCCTGGTGCCCGGCTGGACCCAGCCGATCGTGGTCGGCCGTCATGCTTTCGGCGACCAGTATCGCGCCACCGATTTCGTTTTCCCCGGCAAGGGCACGCTCACCATCAAATTCGTCGGCGAAGACGGCAAGACCATCGAGCATGAAGTGTTCAAGGCGCCGGGCGGCGGCGTCGCCATGGCGATGTACAATCTGGACGAGTCGATCCGCGAATTCGCCCGCGCTTCGCTGAATTACGGCCTGGCGCGCAAATATCCGGTCTATCTGTCGACCAAGAACACGATTCTGAAAGCCTATGACGGCCGCTTCAAGGACCTGTTCCAGGAAATCTATGACAGCGAATTCAAGTCCAAGTTCGAGGCGGCGGGCATCGTTTATGAGCACCGCCTGATCGACGACATGGTGGCGTCCGCTTTGAAGTGGAGCGGCGGCTATGTCTGGGCCTGCAAGAATTACGACGGCGATGTGCAGTCCGACACCGTGGCGCAGGGCTTCGGTTCCTTGGGCCTGATGACCAGCGTGCTGTTCACCCCCGACGGCAAGACGGTGGAAGCCGAAGCCGCGCATGGTACCGTGACCCGCCATTACCGCGAGCATCAGAAGGGCAAGTCCACCTCGACCAATTCCATCGCCTCGATTTTCGCCTGGACGCGCGGGCTGTCGCATCGCGCCAAGCTGGACAACAACGATAAGCTCGCCAAATTCGCCGCGACCATGGAAAAGGTCTGCGTCGATACCGTCGAGCAGGGCTTTATGACCAAGGATCTCGCACTCCTTGTCGGCCCGGATCAGAAGTGGCTCACCACGGAAGGCTTCCTCGACAAGGTCGACGAAAATCTGAAGAAGGCCATGGCGTAGGGCCAAGGGTACGCCAAGGAATCGCGCGCAGGATTTTGCGGCGTGAGCAGGAGCGTCGCGCGGAGCGCACCCAGCGTGCGTGAGCACGCGCGACGCACTCACGACGCAAAAGACAAGCGCTTTTAGTTATTCTGCGGCGTTACGGCTGGCGCGTTTCTGCTCGTACATCGCCTGGTCGGCCCGGGCCATGGCGACATCGGGATTGTCGCCGGATTTCAATTCAAAGGCACCATAGGCGAAGCTGACCGGAATGGAATTTCCGTTCCACCGGGTGGGCGAGGCTTCCAGCGCCTTGGCCAGGATATCGGCTTTCTTCTGGGCCTGTTCCTGGTTGGCATGCGACAAGAGCACGCCGAATTCGTCGCCGCCCAGCCGGCCCACGCAATCGCTCTCGCGCACATGCGCCGTCAGCACTTCGGTGAAATGCGCCAGGACCGCATCGCCTGCGGCATGGCCCAACGTGTCGTTGGTTTTCTTCAGGTGATTGAGGTCGAAATAGATCAGGGAGGCGGGCGTCTTGTAGCGGTCGGTGATGGCGATATAGCGCGTCAGCTCGCGCACAAAGGCGCGGCGGTTGAGCAACGGCAGCATGCCGTCCTGGTCGGCGGTCTTTTCCACTTCGTCCAGGCGGGCGCGGGTCTGGGAAAGCTCGCGGCGCAGGCTGTCGACTTCGCTCATCAGCCCCATGATGGCGTCGCGCACCTTGGGGGTGAATTCGGATTC
>DATEIA010000225.1:0-4044 GCA_035279305.1 Rhizomicrobium sp. | reverse complement strand
GCCGTACAATTCCAGGCGGTGATCGATCAGTTCAAAGCCCAGCTCCTCGGCCACCCGGCGCTGCAGCTTTTCGATATCCTCGTTGCGGAACTCGATCACGCTGCCGGTCGCCACATCGATCAGATGGTCGTGATGGGATTCGGGCACTTCCTCGTAACGCGAGCGGCCGTCGCGGAAGTCGTGCCGCTCCAGAATGCCGGCATCCTCGAACAGCTTGACGGTGCGATAGACGGTGGCGATGGAAATATGGGGGTCGATGGAGGAGGCGCGGCGGTACAACTCCTCCGCATCGGGATGGTCGGCGGCATCCGACAAAACCCGGGCGATGACGCGACGCTGGTCGGTCATCCTGAGACCCTTATCGACGCAGGCTTTCTCGATCCGCGTCACCGCATGCTCCTTGATCTTTCAATTTGCTGGCAAAAGCCGATGCCCGGCCTTGCGCCAGCAGGTTAAGCGAATTTCACAGGCAGCGGAAGCCTGAGAACCAGCGCGTCCGCGCCTGCCGCGGAATAATAACCCTTGCGCCTCCCGACCTTGGCAAAGCCCAGCCCGGCATAGAGCGCCAGGGCTTGCGGATTGTCGGCGCCCACTTCCAGAAACATGGTTTGCGCGCCCAGCGCCTGCGCCCGGATGATAGCGGCTCGCAACAATGCGCGCCCCAGCCCCCGTCCCCGCGCCGCCGGAACCACCGCCAAAGTCAGGATTTCCGCTTCCCCGCCCGCGGCGCGCGCCAACACAAAACCGGACTTATCGTGGAAAGCGAATGTGCCGGGCGTACGAAGCAGTTGGGTGATCGCTGCCGCATCCCAGGCTTGCGCAAAGCAGGCGGCATGCAGCGCCGCCAACGGCGCGGCATCGGATGCGGAATCGAAAAGCGCGATCTCAGACAAGAGCTTTTCCACCCGGCAGCTTGGCATCGGGCGCGCGCAGATAGAGCGGCCCCGGAACCGTCTTGGGCTCCGGCATCGCCCGCGCCTGACGCGCCACCCATAGCGCATCGGGCTGGCGCACCGAAGAAAGGCGATAGCCCGCGCCAAGACTTTCAAACGCCGCCGCCGCGCCCGTGCCCGCCAAGGCACAAGAACCAAAGGCGCGGATGCGGTCCACCGCTTGGCCGAAAGGCAATACAACCGGTTGCTGCAACACATCCGGTCCGTCTTTCAGCAATAGATAAGCCTCGTTGCGGCGGGCATCGTGAATCGCGGCGGCTTTGCTCAGACCGGTCTCGGCGGCGGCGGCCATCGCCATGACGTCCAGGGTGGTGGTTCCGGCCAGCGGAATCTTCAGCGCCAGCCGCAAGCCGCGCATGAAGGCCAAGCCCACGCGCTGGCCAGTAAAGGTGCCGGGGCCGATAGTGACCGCCAGGCGCGTGAGCGCGGAAAATTCCATGCCCCACATCGCTTCCTCGACCATCGGCGCCAGCCTTTCGGCATGGCCGCGATCCATGGGTTCGAAAATATGCGCCAGCGTCTGTTCGCCGTCCAGCAGCGCGACAGAACACGCGCCGAGCGCGGTATCCACGGCAAGCAGTTTCACTAGTGTCCCGATTCCGAAATTCGCATGATCGCTATATCGGGTCCGAAGCGAATTTCGGAATCGAGGGACACTAGGATTTCATTGATTCCTAGTGTCGTTCTGGTTTCGAAGTTCGCCTCGAGCTTGATATCAATCATGTTGCGAACTTCGAAACCACGACACTAGAGAATCTTGCAGGCTTCGTCGAAGCTGAGGCGCGCGGCGCGCGGCCTCACGCTGCCGTGATCGCCATAGCCGAGATTGCAAAGAAAATAGGACTTGATCGCGGTGCCGGCGAAAAATTCCCTGTCTAACCCATCCCGATCAAAACCGGACATAGGGCCGCAATCCAGACCCAGCGCGCGCGCCGCGACAATGAAATAACCGCCCTGAAGACCGGCGCTGCGCATCGCCATGAAGCGCGCCCTCTCGGGATCGTCGGCGAGGTTTTCGCCCAGGCTTTTGGCGGCGCGCGGCGCCAGCTTGTGCAGGGTGCGGGCGAAGTCCAGATCGTAGCCGATGATGGCGGTGGCGGGCGCCGCCATGGTTTGCACGCGATTGCTTTGGTCCAGCAAAGGTTCGAGACGCGCCTTGGCCGGTTTGGACACCACAAAATAAAACCGCGCCGGGGTGATGTTGGTCTCGGTCGGCCCCCAGCGCATCAAGTCGTAAATCGCCATCAGCAGCGCCGGGGAGACCGGCTTGTTCTGCCATTGGCGAAGGGTGCGGGCGTCGCGGAAGATCGTATCCAGCGCCGCATCGGAAACCGCGTGATCTGGTTCGGCGAGATAGGGCTCGGCGATAGTCATGCCCTGGAGACTATCATACGGATTCGACCGCGGTCACTTCCGGCACGTAATGGCGCAACATATTCTCGATACCGTTCTTCAAAGTCATGGTGGAAGACGGGCAGCCGGCACAGGACCCTTGCAGATGCAGGGAAACGACACCACTGGAGCCGTCGAACCCCTTGAAGATGATGTCGCCGCCGTCTTGCGCCACGGCGGGGCGCACGCGGGTCTCGATCAGTTCCTTGATCTGTTCGACGATTTCGCTGTCTTCGTCGCTATAGGTTTCCTCGGTCTCGTCCGCGCCGCCTTCCAGCAAGGGCAGCCCTTGGGTGAAATGCTCCATCACCGCCCCCAGGATGGCGGGCTTGAGATGTTTCCAGTCGCCGTCCCGCTTGGTCACCGAGATGAAGTCCGAACCGAAAAAGACCCGGCTGACTTCGGGGATGGTGAAAAGCGCCTTGGCCAGGGGTGAGCGGGCGGCTTGTTCGGCGCTGGGAAAATCGGCCACCGCGCCCTCGCCCATGACTTCGCGGCCGGGCAGGAATTTGAGGGTGGCGGGATTGGGGGTGGATTCGGTCTGAATGAACATGGCGACGCGTCCGAAAACTCCACTCTTAGATGAACCTTAGGGGGCGTATCATCAAGCCAATCCTGCAATTTACTTTTACCCGGAAGATATTGACTATTATATTTCATCCGGATAAATATAAGAGATGCGATACTCTGCCTTTGCTGGTTTCGACCATGTCGCCACCGGATCCTTGCCGCAGGTCTATTCTGCCTGCAGTCCCGATTCTTTAATATTCGACCGGGAAAGTGGGCGGGTAGTGGATATCGACCCCCGCTTTCCGCCCAGCGATGAGACACCCCGCCCGGGCCGGCCCAAGCTGGGCGTCATCCCCCGAGAGGTCACGCTTCTGCCCCGGCACTGGGACTGGCTTTCCACCCAGCCCGGCGGCGCCTCGGTGGCGCTGCGCAAACTGGTGGAGGAAGCCAGCCGTAACCCCAAAGCCCAGCAACGCGCCCGGCGCGACGCCACTTATCGCCTGGCGACCGCGCTGGTCGGCAATGCACCCGGTTACGAGGAGGCGATGCGGGCGCTGTATGCCGGGCAGCGGGAGGATTTCGCCGCCCATATCGAGGCTTGGCCGCCGGATGTGCGCCGGGTGCTGGAAGAAATGACGCAAGAGGCTTTTTAGCCCTCACCCTTCGCCCCCTCGACAAGCTCAGGAGGCTCAGGGTGAGGAATATGCTCAAAAATCTGAGACGATGCCCTTGCGCTCCCAATCGCCGAAGCGGGTGGGTTCAGGCCCCTTGGGTCCGCCCAATTCCGGCGGCAATTGCGCTTTACCCTGCTCCTTGTCGCGGCGGGCCTGGGCTTCCGCCTTGGCGCGCTGGGCGGCCTCGGCAATACGGGCGGCGATTTGGTCTGGAGTTGCTTGATCGGCCATGGACCGATCTTACATCTATGGTTCAAGGAGAAAAACCATGAACACCTTGCGTACCGGCATTCTGATGGCCGCCATGACCGGACTGTTTCTGGCGGTCGGGGCGCTGGTCGGCGGAAGCACCGGCATGCTGATCGCCTTTGGCCTGGCGCTGGCGATGAACCTGTTCGCCTATTGGAATTCCGACAAGGTGCTGCTCTCCATGTACGGCGCCAAGCCGGTGGATGCGCAGAGCGCGCCCGACCTGTACCGCCTGGTCGAGAAACTGGCGGCCAGCGCCCAGATCC
>DATEIA010000224.1:0-9714 GCA_035279305.1 Rhizomicrobium sp. | reverse complement strand
GTCCAGCACCAGGATTTCATCGGCATCGACCACGGTGGACAGGCGATGGGCGATCACCAGCGAGGTCCGATTGCGCGAAATTTCGTTCAGCGCGCTCTGGATTTCCCGTTCGGTGCCGGTGTCCAGCGCGCTGGTCGCCTCGTCCAGCAGCAGGATGGGCGGGTTCTTCAGGATGGTGCGGGCGATGGCGACACGCTGTTTTTCGCCGCCCGACAGCTTCAGGCCCCGTTCGCCCACCATGGAGTCATAGCCCATCGGCAGCAGGGTGATGAACTTGTCGATCTGCGCCAGCCGCGCCGCGTCCTTGATCTCGGCCTCGTTGGCGCCGATCCGGCCATAGGCGATGTTGTATTTGACCGTATCGTTGAACAGCACGGTATCCTGCGGCACGATGCCGATGACGCTGCGCAGGGATTCCTGCGTGACGTCCCGGATATCCTGGCCGTCGATCGTCACCCGGCCGCTCTTGATGTCGTAGAAGCGGTACAGGATGCGGCTGATGGTGGATTTTCCCGCCCCCGACGGCCCCACGACCGCCACCGTCTTGCCGGCGGGCACCGTGAAGCTCACGCCTTTGAGCACGGTCCGCTCCGGATCGTATGAGAAAACCACATTCTCGAAACGGATCTCGCCGCCCGATACCTTCAGAGCTTGGGCGCCAGGTTTGTCCTGTACCTCCCTTGGCTGATTGAGCAGCCGGAACATGGCTTCCATGTCCACCAAGCCTTGGGTGATCTCGCGGTAGACGGTGCCCAGCAAATTCAGCGGCTGATAGAGCTGGATCAGGATGGCGTTGCCGGCCACGAACAGGCCGATGGAAAACTGGCCATGGGCGATGCCCCAGGCGGTCAGCCCCATCACCGCGCCCAATCCCAGCGCCATGATCGTCGCCTGGCCGGTATTGAGAATGGAAAGCGAAACCTGCGATTGGATGGAGGCCCCGGCATATTTTTCCATCGAGACATCGAAGCGGCGGGTTTCGTGCCTTTCATTGTTGAAATATTTGACCGTCTCGAAATTCAACAGACTGTCCACCGCCTTGGTGTTGGCGTCGGTGTCGCTCTGGTTCATTTCGCGGCGGAACTGGATGCGCCAGCGCGTGATCCAGAAGGTGAACCAGGTATAGGCCACCACCATCACGATGGTGGACAAGGC
Organism: Rhizomicrobium sp.; assembly: GCA_035279305.1. GTDB lineage: Bacteria > Pseudomonadota > Alphaproteobacteria > Micropepsales > Micropepsaceae > Rhizomicrobium. The sequence continues at coordinate 8,559 of DATEIA010000224.1, read as the reverse complement.
GACCCAGACATTCAGTTCCACCCAAAGGATGATGCTGTAGAACACCATCAACAGGATGGTGGGAAAGATCGAAAATAGCGCGAAGGACAATAGCGTATCGATGCCCTTGGTGCCGCGCTCGATGACGCGCGAAAGCCCGCCGGTCTTGCGCTCCAGATGGAACCGCATGGACAGGGTATGGACATGGGCGAAGGTTTCCACCGCCACCTCGCGCATGGCGTGGTATTGCACCTTGGCGAAGATACCGTCGCGCAGTTGGGCGAAGGCCTGCAACAGGATGCGCGAGGTCATGTAGGCGGCAATCAGCGCCAGCACCGTGCCCAGCGCGATATTGGCGGGCGTGGGGCGCAGCTGGTCGACCGTCCAGCCATAGATCAAGGGCGAGACACTGGTGAAGCCGGTCGCCAGCACCAAAAAGACGACGGAGACCAGCACCCGCGCTTTGAGATCCGGCCGGCCTTTGGGCCAGAGATACGGCATCAGCCGCCACAAGGGCCTGAATGACGGCGCGCCGCTGCCTTCTTCTATCGGATGCGCCACTACTGCCCCATATTTCCCATGTCTGCGCCCCCGGTTATGAGATATCCCGCAATCAGCGCGATCAGGGCCACGGCCCCCAAAATCAACAACCAGCGCGGCATTTTTTCTCCATTGGCGCGGGGGGCGAACCCGTTTAGGAAGACAGTGATTTAAGAAGATGCACGCCCGCGTGCAACCCCGTTGGTGACATGGACAAGTCCGATATCGCGAAGAGCGGCGTAAAAAAGATTGGCGCCTCGGTCTGCGTCTTTTGCGGGTCGTCCTTTGGCAATGATCCCGCCTATCGCGAGGCGGCCAAGGCCGTGGGCGCCGGCATCGCCAAAATGGGCTTTTCGCTGGTGTTCGGCGGCGGCGGACTGGGCCTGATGGGCGATGTCGCCAGGACGGTTCTGGACGGCGGTCAGGAGATCCAGGGCATCATGCCGGCTTTCCTGCAGGCCCTGGAACCGGGCGTCTCGCCCCAGGAAAAACTGATCGTCACGCCGCACATGCAGGAACGCAAGACCCTGATGTTGCAGATGTCCGACGCCTTCATCGTGTTGCCGGGGGGCCTGGGAACCTTTGACGAGTTTTTCGAGGTGGCGACCGAGGCCCAGTTGGGCGTGCACAACAAGCCCATCATCGTGGTCAATGTGAAGGGCTATTTCGATCCTCTGGATGCCATGCTGCACGCCACCGTCGAAAAAGGTTTCGCCAAGAACACCATTCTCAAGCTCTATTATCTGGCGGACGGGGCGGAGGCGGCCCTGGAAATCCTGGAAGGCGCTCTCAACGCACCGCCGCGAAACTAGGGCTTTGGGAGTTTAAGGGACCGCCTCTCATGCTTCGACAGGCTCAGCATGAGGAGTTTTCACAATTTCCTCACCCTGAGCTTGTCGAAGGGTGAGGGGCAATTTCATTTGAACGGCCTCTAAACCGCCGCCTTGTCGCGGTACAGCTTGTAGATGATCGAGTCGGTCAGCGCCTCGAACGAAGCATCGACGATATTCTCCGACACGCCCACCGTGGACCAGCGCTCGCCCTTGCCGTCAACCGATTCCACCGTGACCCTGGTCACCGCTTCGGTGCCGCTGGTGAGGATGCGCACTTTGTAATCCACCAGCCGCAGGTCGGCGAGATAGGACGAATATTTCCCCAAATCCATGCGCAGCGCCGAGTCCAGCGCATTGACCGGGCCGTTGCCCCCACCGGTGTTGCGGATCTTCTCGCCGGCCACCGTCATTTCCACCACCGCATGGGCGCGCGACGCCAGATCGCCACCTTTATCGCGCACGCTTTCCACCGTGACGCTGAACCGGTCGACCGTGAAATAGGCTGGCAGCTTTTTCTGCTGGCGCAGCGCCAGAAGTTCGAATGACGCCTGGGCATCGTCATAGCTATAGCCCTCGAATTCGCGGCGCTTGACGTCCTGCAGCAGACGCGCCAGATCCGGCTTGTCGCCATCGGCGCCAAGCCCCGCCACCTGAACCGCGACATTGGCCCGTCCGGCTTGCGCGGAAACCGGCATCGATCGTTTGTTGCCCACCGCTTCCGGCGGCACATGCTCATAGGTTTGCGGATTCTTGGCCACCGCCGAGACATGCAACCCGCCCTTATGGGTGAAAGCCGAGGAGCCGACATAGGCGGCATAGCGGTCGGGCGCGCGGTTGAGGATTTCGTCCAGCAGCCGCGAGACATGCGTCAATTGGGTGAGGTTTTCTCCAGTCAGCCCGGTCTCGAACTGCGACGCGAAGGGCTCCTTCAGCATCAGATTGGGCAGCAGGGAACAGAGGTTGGCATTGCCGCAGCGCTCACCCAACCCGTTCAACGTGCCCTGGACCTGGCGCGCGCCGGCCCGCACCGCCGCCAGGCTGACCGCCACCGCCTGTTCGGTATCGTTATGGGCATGAATGCCCAAAGCCGCGTCCGGCAGCTCGGCCTTCACCGCGCTGACAATGGAAAAGACGTCCTCCGGCATCGTGCCGCCATTGGTGTCGCACAACACCAGCCATTTGGCGCCCGCCTGATGGGCGGTGCGCAGGCAGGATAAGGCATAGTCGGGATCGGCCTTATAGCCGTCGAAGAAATGCTCGGCATCGAACAAGGGCTCGCGCTTTTTGGCGGCGATGGCCTCCATCGAGCGGGCGATATTGTCCAGGTTCTCGGCCAGCGAAATTTCCAGCGCCACTTCCACCTGATAGGCGCTGGTCTTGCCCACCAGGCAGATCGCGTCGGCATTCGCATCCAGCACCTGTGCTAGCGACGGATCGTTGGCGGCGCTGCGTCCGGCGCGCTTGGTCATGCCAAAGGCGGTGAAGCGGGCGTGTTTCAGCGGCGGCCGTTCGCCGAAGAAGGCAGTGTCGGTGGGATTGGCGCCCGGCCAGCCGCCTTCGATGTAATCCACCCCCAGACTGTCCAGGGCGAGCGCGATCTGGCGCTTGTCCTCGACGGAAAAATCGACGCCTTGGGTTTGCGCCCCGTCGCGCAGGGTGGTGTCGAAGATGAACAAACGTTCCTTGCTCATCTTTTGACCTCCCATGTCGTGCCCTGCGGACCATCCTTCAGCACAATACCTTTGGCCAGAAGATCGTCGCGGATGCGGTCGGACTCCTTGAAATCCTTGTTCTTGCGGGCGGCATTGCGGGCCGCGATGGCGCCGGCGATAGCCACTGCATCGACCTCGGCCTTGCTGGCGATCTTCATCTGCACATTGGAGAAGCCGAGAAAGCCCAGTCCGCCGGCCAGCGCCAGTTCCTCCGCCTGGTGCAGCGAAGCAATGGCGGCGGGGGTGTTCAGATCGTCCGATAAGGCCTCGAAGAAGGCGGTATCGGGTGCCGGATCCACCAGCGGCTCGGTGACCTCGTACCAGCGCTCCAGCATCTTCCAGCTTTCCTTGAGCCCCGCCATGGTGAAGTCGATCGGCTGGCGATAGTGGGTACGCAGCATGTTGAAGCGCAACACTTCGCCCGGCCAGTCGGCCAACAGATCGCGGATGGTGAAGAAATTGCCCAGGCTCTTGGACATTTTCTCGCCTTCGACCTGCAGGAAGCCGTTGTGCATCCACACTTTGGCCAGCGGATGGCCGTGATGGGCGCCTTCGCTTTGGGCGATTTCGTTCTCATGATGGGGGAACTGCAGGTCGATGCCGCCGCCATGAATGTCGAACGTCTCGCCCAGATATTCGCCCGCCATGGCCGAACATTCGATATGCCAGCCCGGACGCCCACACCCCCAGGGCGAGTCCCAGCCCGGCAGCGCGGCGCCTCCCTCTGAATCAGAAGACGGTTTCCACAGCACAAAATCCATGGCGTTCTTTTTGTAGGGCGCCACTTCCACCCGCGCGCCCGCGATCATCTCGTCCAGCGAACGGCGCGATAATTTTCCATAATCCACCTTGGACGACACATCGAACAGCACATGACCATCCGCCGCATAAGCGTGGCCCGCCTCGATCAGCTGCTCGATGATGCGGATCATCTGGCGGATGTGTTCGGTGGCGCGCGGCGTCACACTCGGCGGCAGGTTGCCCAAAGCCGCGACATCCTCATCATAGATGCGCGCGGTTTCCTCGGTCAGCGCGCGGATGGAGATGCCCCGTTCGGCGGCGCGCGCATTGATCTTGTCGTCCACGTCGGTGATGTTGCGGACATAGGTGACATGGGCGTCGCCATAGACATGGCGCAGCAGCCGGAACAGCACATCGAACACGATCACGGGCCGCGCATTGCCGATATGGGCGAAGTCGTAAACCGTGGGGCCGCAGACATACATCCGCACGTTTTTGGGATCGAGCGGGGCGAAATTGTCCTTGGTCTTGGTCAGGGTATTGAACAGGCGCAGAGTCATGAGAGGTCCGGAGCGGTGCAGGAAACTAGCAAATTTTGGGCGAGCAGAAGGGGTTTTGCAGCGCTAGCTGCAAATCAAAATCCGGATAACGAGGCAAGTCGCCTTCACGCGGTTTTTCCTTCCAGGCGCGCGAGGGACCGCTCGCGCCCGATCAGGGGTAACAGTTTTTTGAGTTCGGGTCCATGCTCCAGGCCGGTTAACGCCAATCTTAAAGGGTGAAACAGCCCCCTGCCCTTGGCCCCGGTCTCGGCGGACACCGCCTTGGTCCAGGCGCCCCAAGTGGCCTCGTCCCAGGGTTCGAGGGGCAGCAGGCCCGCCGCCTTGGCCGCCAGTCCCGCATCCTCGATCACCGGCGTCACAGGGCCGGCAACCAGCCGGACCATCTCACCCACGTCGGACAGTCTGGTGAGATTGGGCTTGATGGCGTCCCAGAAAGCTTCGCCTGATATCCCAGACATTGGCGGTACCTGCCGCGCCACCGCGCTGTAAGGCGTGATGTGCAGCAGCCGGGCGTTCAAACCCGTCAGTTCGTCGGGCACAAAATGCGCCGGGGCGCGGCCGACCTTGGCGAAATCGAATTCCGCCGCCAGCTCGCCCAAAGTCAGGCGTGGCTCCACGGAATCGCTGGTGCCGATCTTGGCCAGGTAAGACGCCACCGCCATCGGCTCCACACCGTCGCCACGCAACTGTTCCAGCGACAGCGAGCCCAGCCGCTTGCTTAGTGCCTCGCCGCTGGCGCCGACCAGAAGCGGGAAATGCGCGAATTTCGGAAGCGGGCCGCCCAAAGCCTGGAAGATTTCGATCTGCGCCGCGGTGTTGGTGACGTGATCCTCACCGCGCACCACATGGCTTACGCCCATGTCGATATCATCGGCCACCGACGGCAGGGTGTAGAGAAAGGCGCCGTCCTCGCGCACCAGCACCGGGTCGGACATGGTGGCGGTGTCGATCTCCACCGGCCCGCGCACCAGATCGGTCCAACTCACTTTGCTGCGCGACAACTTGAAACGCCAATGCGGTTTACGACCTTCACCTTCCCACTTGGCCTTGTTGGCGGGCTCCAGCGAGGCGCGGTTGTAGACCGGGGGCAGTTTGCGCGCCGCCAGCAGGGAACGCTGCCGTTCCAGTTCGGCTTCGGTCTCAAAACAGGGATAGATGCGCCCCGCTGCCTGCAGCTTGTAAAAGGCCGTGCTGTAGATCGCCAGGCGGTTGATCTGGCGGTCGGTGCCGTCATGCGCCAGGCCCAGCCAGGCCAGGTCGCGATAAATCGCGTCTTCAAAGGGTTTGGTGGAGCGCGCCGCGTCGGTATCGTCGATGCGCAGCAGGAATTTTCCCCCCAGTTTCTTGGCGAACAGCCAATTCAGCAGGGCGGTGCGGGCATTGCCGACATGCAGCAGGCCAGTGGGCGACGGAGCAAAACGGACGATGACCATCACCGGGCATCCCGGAAGGCATTGGTGATGGGATAACGCCGGTCGCGGCCGAAATTGCGGCTGCTGATCTTCACCCCCGGTGGCGCCTGGCGGCGCTTATATTCGGAAATATACAACAGATGCTCCACCCGTTTGACCATGGCGGGATCATAGCCCCGCGCCACCGTATCCTCGAAGCTGCATTCGCGCTCCACCAGACATTCCAGGATGCCGTCCAGAATATCGTAAGGCGGCAGGGAATCCTGGTCGGTCTGGCCCGCACGCAGCTCGGCGGTGGGCGGCTTTTCGATGATGCGCTCGGGGATCACCCGCCCCCGCGGCCCCAACGCGCCCGCCGGAGAATTCTGGTTGCGCCAATGGCACAGCCGGAACACTTCGGTCTTGTAGATGTCCTTCAGCACATTGTAGCCGCCGCACATGTCGCCATAGAGGGTGGCATAGCCCACGCTCATCTCGCTCTTGTTGCCGGTGGTCAGCACCATCGGCCCGAATTTGTTGGACAGCGCCATCAAGATCACGCCGCGCAGGCGCGACTGGATATTCTCTTCGGTGGTGCCCGTCTGGGTTCCGGCAAAAGCGGGCGACAGGGTCTCGCCCAGCGCCGCCACCGCGCGTTCGATCTCGATGGTCTCATATTCCACGCCCAGCAGGCGGGCGCAGGCATCGGCGTCTTCCAGGCTTTCGCGGCTGGTATAGCGCGACGGCAGCATCACACAGCGCACCCGGGTCGCGCCCAGCGCATCCACCGCCACCGCCGCCGACAAAGCGGAGTCGATCCCGCCCGACAGGCCCAGCACCACGCCGGGAAAGCGGTTCTTGTTCACATAGTCGCGCAGCGCCAGCACCATGGCGTGATAGACTTGGGACGAACGATCCTCTGCGACAAACTTTTCGCCCGGCGCGCAGCGCCATTTGCCGCCCCCTTTCTGCGAATCAGCGTCGCGCTGCCATTCGGTGAGGGCCACCCGCTCTTCCCAGCCCGGCAGCGCCGTGGCGATGGCGCCATCCGGGTTCAGCACAAAGGAAGCGCCGTCATAGACAATCTCGTCCTGTCCCCCCAGCTGGTTGAGATAGATCAGCGGCAGGCCGGATTCCCGCACCCGGCTGGCCGCCAGTTCCAGCCGCACATCTTCCTTGCCGGCTTCGAAGGGCGAACCATTGGGCACGCAGAGAATCTCGGCGCCGTTCCCGGCCAGGCAGGCGGTGACCTCGGGTTTCCAGATATCCTCGCAGATCGGAATCCCCAGCCGCACGCCGCGCACCGTCAACGGCTTTGGCGAAGGGCCCGGCACGAAAACCCGCTTCTCGTCGAACACGCCATAGTTGGGCAGATCGGCCTTGAAGCTCTTGCCCGCGATCTTGCCGCCATCGCAAAGCAGAACGGCATTGTAGAGTTTGCCGTCCTCCACCCAGGGCGCGCCCATCAGAATGGCGGGCCCGCCATCTTCGGTGTCGCGCGCCAACGCCTCCACCGCGGCGCGGGCCTCTTCCTGCAGCGCGGGCTTGAGCACCAGATCTTCCGGCGAATAGCCCACGATGAAGAGTTCGGAAAACAGGATGACGTCGGCACTGCCGGCTTTGGCGCGGGCGGCCCGCGCGCGCGCCAGATTGCCGGCGATGTCGCCCATCACCGGGTTCAGTTGCGCCAAGGCAATGCGATAACGATCAAGCATGACCGGTATTTAGCGTGTTGGGGACAAGTTACGCAAAGCCGCCCTCAAGCAGCGAGAGCGCCCCGGCGCGGAGCGCCAAAAATAAGGGCGGCTTTGCAAATAAAAGAGTACTAGCGGCGGCCTGCCGCAACACGGTTCTGTGCGGCCCGCAGGGGTACCGCCACGCCGGAGGCTTCCTCGATCCAAAGCGCGGTTTCCAGGGCCTGCGCGGCTTGCTCCGGCGTCACCAAGGCATCCACCCCGGCTTGAACCGCGTCGATAAAGCCCGACACCGACTCGCCCAAGGGATCGCCCAGTTCCAGGGCGCCCAACGGGCGCGGCGTGGTGTTGCGCACATGGCGGGAGAGGAAATCGATTTCGACCACGCCATCGGCATAGACGGCGCGCAAGCCGCGCTTGCGCTCGGTGGCGACGCGGCTGGTTTCCAGCTTGGCGATGGTGCCCCCCGCAAACCGCAGCAAGGCAAAGACCTCGTCGGCATGGGGACCATATTCGATCAGCCCCTCGGCCCGCACATCCACCACTGCACCGGGCACCAAAGTGTGGACCAGATCGAGATCGTGGATCATCAAATCCAGCACCACCGAGACATCGTCGCCGCGTCCGGTCCAGGGGCCCTGGCGCCAGCAGGTGATTTCCAGCGGGGTTTCCCGCAGATCCAGCAGCCCGGTACGCGCGAAAACAAACCGTTCCTGGTGGCCGACAGACAAGATCATGCCGGTCTTGCGCGACAGTTCCACAAGTTCTGCGGCTTCTTCCATGGTGGTGGCAATCGGCTTCTCCACCAGGACATGGGCGCCGGCATTCAGAAAAGCGCGCACCATTTCGGCATGGGTAACGGCGGGCGAACAGATACTGACCAGATCCACCTTGCCCAACAGCTCGCGCCAATCGGCGGCAACTCTGCAGCCGTGATGGGCCTTGGCCTTGGCGCGCATATCGGGATTGGGATCGGCGATGGCGAAGAGTTCCACGTCTTTGCCGGTGTGACTCAAAGCCTTGTATTTGGTGGCGTGGTGATGGCCGAACACACCGGCGCCCACAACGGCAGCCTTCAGCGGTCCATTTTCCGGCACGCGGCGACGCAA
>DATEIA010000223.1:0-3960 GCA_035279305.1 Rhizomicrobium sp. | reverse complement strand
GCAGAGGTTCAATCCGGCGCCATTCAGCGTCACTCAGCCAGTAAATCTGCTTGGCCATCCAAGCCTCCAAATCACCTTCGGAGAACTTGAATCACAATCTCCCAACTCAGGGAATCTTATTGAGTACAGACCCTAGTCGTGGACTGTCAGTAGCTGACTGCCGCCACGCTGCCTTGTGCGGCCTGCAGGCTCACCAGGCTCTGTGCCGGCGGCTTTGCCTGGCGATGCGCGGCGGCGAAGCTGGCCAGGCCCGACAGGGCCAGCAGCAACCCAACACTCAGGCAGATGATTTTCATATGTTGAAGCACCGCGACCCACCCATTTTTGTTTTTATGCCCGGGCGAAAGCCTAGCGCGGTGGCGTTAACACCGGATGTAAACAGTGCCAGCAATGCGGTGGATTGGCGGGACCGGTAAGCCGCTTGGCGCCTTTGCAAGTCTGGATTATTTCCATTTTGGAACAGTATCTTAGGGCGTTAGGTAGAATTACGTATACCACCCCCGGCCATTATCCATGACCCTCCCGCCGCCAAAGGAAAATCCGTGACCGCGACCAACAAAGACCAGATTGTTTGTGTCGTGGATGACGACGAGGCCGTGCGCGATTCCACTCAGATGCTGCTCGGCATTCACGGCTTCAAGGTCCGCGGCTATGCCAGAGCGCGCGACTTCCTGGCGGAATTCACCGCCGCCGATACCGGGTGCCTGATCCTGGACATTCATATGCCGGAGATGACCGGCGTCGAACTCCTCGCCCTGTTGCGGGCGCGCGGCATCGCCACGCCGGCCATTATCGTCAGCGGCCAGATCGATCCGGCGGTCGGCGAGAGACTGACGCAATCCGGGGCGCTGGCGGTCCTCAGCAAGCCGGTCAACCAGGACGAGCTGATGGGATATGTCGAACAGGCGCTGGCATCTGCCTGATCGATTGTTCTGACGGGTTGCCGGGCTTCTTGATGGAGCCGGACATTGGCCACACACCCCTACCCCGCTTTGCCTGGCCGCGATAAACTGGGGCTCAGCGGGGAGAAAAATGGGCAAACGGAAGTGGAAGGCCGGCCAGAGCGAACGGGCGGACGAGGTTTCGTTTCTCGGGCGATTCCGCTGGCCCCTTATGATCGCCGTCCTTCTGGCCGCGGCTATCGCCTTTTTCATCTACCGGTTCAACACCTCCAAGTACCAGTATGGCGATGCGCGTACGGACTATAACCGCGCCCTTGAGGAATGCGTGCAGGACCGCACCCGTGTGGCCAACAGCGGCGGCGCGGTCGATGAGGCCGCCGATGCGTGTGTGCGCGACACGCCAGGGCCCGCCAGCGGCCCAAGGCCCGCCGGGGAGGCAAGCCGCTGAGTGAAGCCGGCCCGGAAAATTCCGTCCCATTCTGGATCAATTCTGCGTTGCGCCTCAAGATTTTCGGGAACTTTCCTAAGTACAATTCCCGGCTTCAACAAAGCTGGGAACGGCGCATCATCTACGGGTCAGATCAGCGTGGAGACAAGAAATGTCCGACCCGATCACCGCCCCGGCCCTCGCCGAATATCCTCGTACCGACTCCAAGGAAGCAAGGCTGGCGGCCTTTGCCCGCCTGATGCTGCACAGCCCCGCGGACATCAAAGAATTCATCCGCAATCAGGAGGCGCTCACGCGGCCATACAAACACGGGGCGGACTGAGCCATGGCTTTGTTTCGAGGCCTTGCGTGCGGGAACGCCACTTTCGAAGTGGCTGACACGCGGGACGCACCCTTCGCTTCCATTTTTGCCAAACTCGCCGCGCTGGTGAAGAGAAACTGGCGCCAAGCCGCAAGCGCCAGCCGGCGCTAGGGGACATCCCGGTTGGCGCGCCGGGATGAAGATGCGAATTGGCGGTTGACTGTGCCAACGCCTTCCCGCAAGGCCACAGTGCCAGGTCAATTAAGTAAAGCGTCCCTCGAATTCCTCGAATTCTCAATTCGGTTTTTGAGGGCGAACATGCGCGCGGTTTGATTCCGAGTGCCTAATCGAGCTGTACCCTTACGCCGAAATTCCACATCCGGCCAAGGAGGTCGTGGTACCCGTTCGTGGCTTGGGTCGTATCCGCGCGAACGATAATACTGTTGACCGCGAAAATGGGCGGATCGGTATCCATCAGATTTTCGATCTTGCCATAGACCTGAATCTTGTCGGTAATGTCATAGGAGACGGTGGTGTCGATGTATGCGAAGGCTGGATAGTTGTTGCGATTGATATCGACGCCCTGGACAAAGCTATTATTGTACTTGCCGCCACCGACAAAGCGCATGGCCCCTCGAATGGTCCAGGGACCGCCACGATAGGTTGAGGAAAGCGTGCCACGCCAATGCGGAGTGCCGCCAAAGATCTGGCCCGCCGTATCGACCGACACGCCATTGGTGATGGTGGACAGATGATCGATATATGTCGCCACCGCGGAAACCGTGACACTTCCGTCCGCATCGAACATATCCCAACCGAACGAGTATTGCGACTCGAAATCAAAGCCATCGGTCTTGAGCGCTTGGGCATTGAACGAGGTGGTCTGGACCTTCGAGATAAGGCCGGAAACAGGATCGCGGGTGATAAATTTGCAATAGTCTGTGAGCCCCTGAAAGCAACGATCTTCCGTGGCTTGAACACTAACGCCGGTGATCGCATCCTTCATGGCGATATTATAATAATCGAGCGAGAGCTGCAGGCCCGGAATAAAACTGGGCGTCAGCACCACGCCCAATGTTTTTGTGATCGATTTTTCCGGCTTGAGAAACGGATTACCGCCCGAAAGCGAGAGGATGACCAACGAGGCGTTACCGTGTTCGCGATCAAACACCGCGACACCGCTCGTTTGGGTTCCCTTCGCGAACAATTCATTCAGCGTGGGAGCACGGAAGTCGCGCGAATAGTTTGCCCGGATTTTGATGGAATCGTTTATCCCCCACCAAAGGCCGCTCTTCCAGACATCGGCCCAGCCGGAGGTGCTATAGGAAACCGCCCGCCCCGCAAGGTCGAGATGAACATCCTGCGCGAAGGGAACATCCACCAACAGCGGAATGGAGCTTTCGACATAGCCTTCCGCCACCGTCAACGCACCCGAAAAAGGCAATTGGGTCGTCTGCCGGTATCCCAGCACCGCCGATACGGGATCGACAAAAGAATTCACGCCTTCGTCGCGATATTCCGCGCCCATCGCCACGGAGACAGGACCGGCCCAATTGTGAAACAGCGTGCCGGTCAAATTGCCTTGCAGGTCCCACCCCGTCGAGTCGACGTGGCGCCAGCCCGTTCCGGTAATGTATTTGGTGGCGGCGGGAGAAATCGCGTCAATGCCAAACACATTGACCGGCACGCAGCCATCGGTGGGATTTGTCAGGGTGGAGGTGCAAATCGGCTGGCCGTTGGGCCCGATAACCGAATCGCGCGCTCTTGCCCAATTCGCTTCGTTGCGGTTGTTCAGAACGACAGAGGATTGAATCACTTTGCTGTAGCTGACCGACGTGTCCCATGACCAGGTGCCGAGCTTGCCGCTCAAGCCGGCGGCCGCCCGGTAATAGAAGAAACTAGTGATATTGTCGTCATTGCCCATTTCCTGATTGAGGCGCGCCATAACGATCTGGGAGAAGCCATTCGCCACCATGGCGGCTTTGATATTGGCTGGCAAAAACGCGTTATTGACGCCGATGGTGAGAAGAGGCGCGGTGGGGGCGTTGTAGTTTGGCGAATTGAATGTCTGGCCGCGCGAACGGGAATAGGCCGCTTCCACATAGCCGTCCAGGTCATCGCCGAAATCGTAGCTGGCGCGGGCAAAGAGATTGTCGCGTTCCGCGCGCGGCCCCAGCACCGCATTCTTGGTCATGGGCGAGTCGCCATTGCCGTTGACCGAATAGACGCCGGTGACAAATTGGCCTTGGTTCAAGATGCTCTGGGCGCCATTCGCGCCGAAGCGAATAAGATTCAGAGGCCCGGCCGAA
>DATEIA010000222.1:0-21536 GCA_035279305.1 Rhizomicrobium sp. | reverse complement strand
TAGCGGGGGCTGTCGTGTAGGGGCCGCAGCCGGCCGGACAGAGCGCGATGATCGGCCTTACCGTGCCGCCGCCGCCGGGATGGCGCCAGACAAGCAGGGCAAAACATCGGCCAAAGCGGTTGCCGCCCTCGCTGCGGGGCGACCGCAAAGCGGAGAAACGGTCCAGTGGACCGATTTGAGTGCCGAACGCCCGGAGCGCAAGCGGAGGGCTTGAGTGCCGAACACCCGGAGTTTGGGCGAGGGGCTGGGCGAAAACTCAGGCGGCGTGGTACAAGCACCAATAGGTGCGGGTGTAGTTCAATGGGTTTGGAGCGGTCCGGCGGCGCCTAGCGACAGCGTAGCGGCGCGGACGAAATGGTCCAGTGGACCATTTCGAGCGACAAACGCGCCGAGCACGAGCGAGGCGCCGGGCGAAAACGCAGGCGGTGTGGTACAAGCACCAACAGGTGCGGGTGTAGTTCAATGGTAGAACGGCAGCTTCCCAAGCTGCATACGAGGGTTCGATTCCCTTCACCCGCTCCAATTTTCCGAGCCTGAGTTTCGCGTATGCGGCACCGCCGGCCCGGCCGCTCGCGCGTCACTCGGAACGATCCACTGGATCGTTCCGTTGTCCTTCGGCCAACCGTTCCTCGCAGCTCGTGGCGTTCGCTGCTATGGCTTGACGTAAATGCTCGCATACGACCCTGTGTATGCCTCCTTCCAGCCTCTCTTTTCCACAATAAACCGCCTTAGCTCTTTATGCGTTTTGATCCAAAGCAGCGTATCGATGTGGTATTTCTTAAGCACCATGTCCCAGGCCGTCTCGTTAACCTCCCGTTGGACCAGCTTGAAATAGTCGCGCAGCAAACCATCCGGATAGGCGGTAGATGCCCGGCCGTCTACGAATACGGGTATGGCGCCGCGTGTATAAAAGATAAAAAGTCCGCCAAAGTTCCAGTGGTTCAGCAGCCGCGCATGCGGAAAATGTGTTTCAAGATAAAGAGCATCCTGCTTTGAAAGCATCTGCGGAAGTCCAAGAGCCGGATCTATTTGCCTGTAAACCAATGGCAGAGCGCAGGCCGCAACGATGCCGGCAAGCAATAGGGCTCTTTCCGTTTCCAAACCGTTCGCCAGCCCGGGCAGCAGTCGATCGATGTGAAGAGCCAATGGGACCGTTGAGAACATAAAAAAGAAGGACATGTATCGGAATTGATAGAGTCCCAAAAACAGAAAGAACCACGAAAGCAGGCGTGCCTCTCTGGGACAGGATCCTCTATAGCGCAGTTCAAGCGCGACAAATGTGAATATGTATAGGGTGGCGGGAATGCGACCTTGCATCGGCATGTTCCGATAGTAAGGCCACCACTCGGTGACATAGGCTTGTACAAAGTGGCCTAATGTAACCGTCAAGCCTTCATAGATGTGCCAGCCGAGAGGATTGATGAACGTCGCAATAAAACATCCGGCTCCCGCAAAACCGTAGATTTTGAAATTGCTCCAATCCCGTCTGAGCAATGCTACGCCAGAAAAAACACCAACAATAAAAAGGCCAATCAAAAAGCCGCCATGCAGATTGGCCCATAGGAGCATGATGGCGGGCAGCAAAAAAACGTGTCCCGTTCGTTTCAAACAGACTCCGTAGAATATTACGGAGAACAACATCGTGGAAATGTTCGGCGAGGCGGCGAGGTAAATATCGGGGAATGCTGCAAAGGCGGGGTAGAGCAAGCATGCGGACAAAACGGAAATGCAAACCGCAATCGCGGAGGCCCCATTGCTTCGGCAGATGTATGTAAGACATCCGGCTAAAGTTGCGCCACACGCAACGACAAATAACAGCAGACCGCTAAAATTGGTGTATTGCAGCAATACACTGGCAAACACGTCCCAAAGCCATGAAAGATTAAACCATTGCCTGCCTGCGGACGTGAACGACCATGGATCTTGGAAAGGAACGCTCCCCCGATGTCTGATTAGGTCTCCGGCGGCCAGGTGCCATCCCAAATCATAATGGCCAAGCAAGAGCGGCGCATTCAGGAGGTAGTAGGCGCAGGCGGATGAAATGAGGAAGATATAGAGTCCGGACTTCTGAACGTAGGAGCCGATCATCTTTCACTCTCGATCAAATCCAGTTTGTGGCGCTCTGGATGCGGGAGGGCGGCACAAATGCTTCCGCAATCAGAAATACAGTTTTCAACGCGTGGATTCTAACGGGCTTGCACGGTCTTAGGTTGTGGCCGGTTAATATGACCTTACCGGGCGCGCCTAAGCCCGTGGTCCTATGGCCGGTCGCCGCTCATCTTACAGCTTGCATGACGTGAGAGGTCTAATGTGGCCGTGTGAGACGCGGCCAGCTCGCCGGAACCGGTCTGCATGTCTGAGCGTTATGGTTCCCAAGAGGGGATGACCCTGCAAGGAGACAGCCATGCGCACAAAAATGCTGATTGTGGGATTTGCCGCAGCCTTGATGGTTGCGGGTTGCGGTACGGACCCGGGCGATCGTGCCGCGAGCGGCGCGCTCCTGGGCGCGGCCGGTGGCGCGGCTATCGGTGCCGCGGCAGGCAACCCCGCACTGGGTGCCGCCGCCGGTGCGGTGGGCGGCGCCGTGATTGGTGCAGCCACCGATCCCTGCGACTTGAATCTGGGTGATCCGGTATGGCGCGACCATGGTGGCCGCGCAGCTTATGAACGCCGTTGCGGCCGGCCCTATCGCGATCGTTGATCGGTTTTGAATCGCAAGCGTGACGGAAATCCGGGCTCTTCAGGGTCCGGATTTTCCGTTTCAGCGCCGCCATACTTTGCGAATATTTCATCTTCGCAGATGCAAGATCGCCCAGTCCGCTGGCAAAAAATTCTGACCGCACCTATAAAATAAACCATCTGCAAAGGTGGGGCTGTCAAATCTCCAGCTGGGACCTGGCCGGAGGAACCTTTCATTATGAATTTCAAGGCTATTCTGCTGTCCGGCGCGGTGGTGCCGGCCTGCATTTCGCCCAGTCCGTCGCGGACGGCCAAGGGCTATTCCAGCAACGCCACGCCGCGCGCGAAACAGTAAATTGGCACCATTTCGACGGTCATCCGGCTCGCGGCAGTGGCCGTTCATCTGCCAGTCAGGTCGGAAAAGATAAAAGGGGTTGCAATGAAGGCATTGTTGAAAGGTTCGGTGACGGCGCTGGCGCTCATGGCGACGTCCGCTTTTGGCGCGGGCACCAACTGGACCGTAAGCGGCCATGATGCGGGTGGACAGCGCTATTCGCCGCTTACCCAGATCAACAAGGACAATGTCGCCAAGCTCGATATCGCCTGGACCTATCACCTGACCCCCGCCGGTTATACCGGACGCCCACGCCTGGTCCAAGCGGTCCCGATCGTGGTGGGCAACAGCATGTACATCGCCTCCAGCTATGGCGAGATCATCGCGCTCAACGCCACGACCGGCGCGGAATTGTGGAAGTACAAGCTGCCCGACACCGACATCCCCACCGCGCGGGGCGTGGCTTACTGGAAGGGCGCCAAGGGCAATCCCGCCACGATCGTGTTCGGCAGCCGCTTGGGCCGGCTTTATGCCGTCGACGCCAAGACGGGCGCGCCCGTGGAAGGCTTCGGCGAGCACGGCATCGTCAATCTCAAGACGCCCGAGGTCATGGGCCCCTATCCGAACCTGCCCTATATCCAGCCGGCGGTGCCGGTGATCTACGAGAATCTGATCATCACCGGCGCCGGCACGCCGGACGCCGCCCCCAATATCGGGCCGGCCGGCGATACCCGCGCCTGGGACGCGAAGACCGGCAAGCTGGTCTGGACATTCCACACCGTGCCACGGCCCGGCGAGTTCGGCCACGACACATGGAGCGGCGACAGCGCCAAGAACCGCTCCGGCACCAATGTATGGGGCTATTTTACGGTGGATGAGAAGCGCGGCATCCTCTACATGCCGCTGGGCGCGCCCAACAACGACCGGGTCGGCGTGGATCGGCCGGGCAACAATCTCTTCGGCTCTTCCCTGGTCGCGGTGGAAGCCAAGACCGGCAAATATCTTTGGCATTTCCAGGTTACGCATCACGACATCTGGGACTATGACACCCAGAGTCCGCCGGTGCTGATGGACGTGCATAAGGATGGCAAGACCATTCCCGCCGTGCTGACCGTCAACAAGAATGCGCTGGTTTTCATCCTGGACCGCGTCACCGGCAAGCCGATCTTCGATGTCGAGGAACGTCCCGTGCCGCCAAGCAAGGTGCCGGGTGAACAGACCTCCGCGACCCAACCTTTCCCGGTGAAGCCCGAGCAGCTGTCGCAGGGCACGGTTAGCCGCGACAATCTCTACAAGGGCGAAGCGGAGCACCAGGCCTATTGCGAGAAGCTGGTGGACGACAAGCATATGGTGCTGGGCTCGACCTATCTGCCGCCGGGCTATAACGAAATCACCGTTGCGCCGCCCGGCACGCAAGGCGGCGTGAACTATTATGGCGGCAGTTTCGATCCCAAGCTGCGCCTGTTCGTCGTCAATGTGAACAACCTGTTCCAGCCCATGCATGTGGTGAAAAAGCCGGACGGCAGTTTCGTCAACGACTATGGCACGCTGCGCTTCTGGGACCCCGTCAAAAAGCTGCCCTGCGGACCCACGCCTTGGGGCCAGCTGGTGGCGGTCAATGTCGATACCGGCGACGTGGTTTATCGCAAGACCTTGGGCGTGACCGACAGCTTTCCTGCCGGGCTGCAGGATACCGGACGGCCAGGGCTGGGCGGCACCATCCTGACCGCCAGCGGGCTGACCTTTGTCGGTGCCACCGACGATTTCCGGTTCCGCGCCTTTGCCACCGCGACAGGTGACAAATTGTGGGAAGTGAAGTTAAAAGCTTCCGTCACCGCCACGCCAGCCACCTATGAGGGTTCCGACGGGCGGCAATATGTGGCGGCCATGAATACCGGGGGGTCCCAGACCGGATCCGTGGTCACCAATGACGAAGTTATCGCCTTCGCGGTGCCGAAGAAGTAGACTGAAGACTGGTTGGGGCAGGAAAGAGGATGAACGTGCGCGTTTTTGCTGTAGCTGTTTTACTTGGCTTGGCCGCCGGTCCGGCTTTGGCCGACGATTTCAAGGCCT
This sequence comes from Rhizomicrobium sp., assembly GCA_035279305.1. Taxonomy (GTDB): domain Bacteria; phylum Pseudomonadota; class Alphaproteobacteria; order Micropepsales; family Micropepsaceae; genus Rhizomicrobium. Next base: position 16,450 of record DATEIA010000222.1, on the reverse strand, counting down.
TGCCGGCAGGCCCCGGCCGCGATGTCGCGGTACGGGTTTGTTCCCAATGCCATTCTCCGGAAATCGTGGCGCACCAGCATCTGGACGCTCAGGGCTGGAAGGATCTGGTCAACCAGATGGCCAACAATGGCGCCAATGGCACGGATGCCGAATTCGAGACCATCGCCAAGTATCTGGCGGCGAGCTTCCCCGCCAAATAGGTCATAAATCGCTGTCCTAAAAGCTTGCGCCGCGTTAAAAGCGCGGCGGAACTTTTTTGCGACTCCAGGGAAGAAAAAATGAAATTGTTGCGTTATGGCCCCAGGGGTCAGGAAAAGCCCGGCCTGTTGGACAAAGACGGCCAGATTCGCGATCTGTCGGGGATTGTGAAGGACATTGACGGCACGGTGTTGGCGGACCTCGCCGCCATCCGTGCCGCCAAGATCGATACGCTACCGGTGGTCGATAAGAGCGTGCGTATCGCCGAGCCGGTGGGCAAGGTGGGAAAGTTTCTCTGCATCGGGCTCAACTATTCCGACCATGCCGCCGAATCCGGCATGGCCGAACCCAGCGAGCCCATCATCTTCATGAAGGCGACCTCCGCCATCATCGGCCCCAATGACGATGTCTATCTGCCGCCAACCTCCAGGAAGGGCGACTGGGAAGTCGAGCTGGGCATCGTGATCGGCAAAGAGGCGCGCTACGTTTCCAAGGAAAAGGCGCTGGACCATGTCGCGGGCGCCTGTGTGGTGAACGACCTGTCGGAACGCGAATATCAGCTGGAACGGCTGGGCACCTGGGACAAGGGCAAGGGCTGCGACACTTTCGGTCCGTTTGGTCCCTATCTTGTGACCTTGGACGAGGTGGGCGATCTCAACAATCTGGGCCTGTGGCTGGATGTGAACGGCAAGCGCATGCAGACCGGCAACACGTCGAGCCTGATCTTCGATGTGCCGACCCTGGTCAGCTATGTCAGCCAGTTCATGAGCCTGCAGCCGGGCGATGTGATCTCGACCGGCACTCCGCCTGGTGTCGGCCTGGGCATGAAGCCGCCGGTCTTCCTGAAGGAAGGCGATGTGATCGAACTGGGCATCGATAAGCTCGGCAGCCAGAAGCAGAGTGTGAAAAGGACAAAGATTTAATCATTATCGTCATCGCCCGGCTTGTCCGGGCGATCCAGTTTCTTGTTACAAACTGGATGGCCCGCATTTGCGGGCCATGACGAATGGAAAAAACGAAAAGGGCGCCGGAAATTCCGGCGCTCTTTTTCTTTGCGCCCATGCTTCGACAAGCTCAGCATGAGGATGGCGCTTAAATCCTCACCCTGGTCGCACGACGCTGTCGCTAACGACTGTCGAAGGGTGATGATCGAAGGTCAATGATTGTCGCGAGGAATGCCCTTGGTCAGGTCGATATTCTGATACTTGACGGCGTTTTCCAGCACCATGCCGGTGCCCATCTGGCCGACATGGGCGCGCTGGATCTCCTGCCAGGGCGTCTGCGAGGCGGGATATTGGAAGCCGCCCGCCGCTTCCAGCGCCTTGCGGCGCTTGGCCAGCTCTTCGTCGCTGATCAGGATATTGGCCGTGCCCTTGTTGAGATCGATGCGGACCCGGTCGCCGGTCTGGATCACGGCCAGCCCGCCGCCGGCGGCGGCTTCCGGCGAGGCGTTGAGGATCGAGGGCGAACCCGAAGTGCCAGACTGGCGGCCGTCCCCGATACAAGGCAGGGCCGTGATGCCCCGTTTCAGAAGCGCCGCCGGCGCATGCATGTTCACAACTTCCGCCGCGCCCGGATAACCGATCGGGCCCGCGCCGCGCATGAACAGCATGCAATTCTCGTCGATATTCAGCGAAGGATCGTCCAGCCGCTTGTGATAATCCTCCGGTCCGTCGAACACCACGGCGCGGCCTTCGAAGGCGTTGGGGTCCTCGGGGTTGGAAAGATAGCGGTCCTGGAACTCTTTGCTGATGACGCTGGTCTTCATGATGGCGCTGTCGAACAGATTGCCCGACAGAACGATGAAGCCGGCATCCTTTTTCAGCGGTTTGTCGAAGGGCCAGATCACCTCCGGCAACAACACCTTCTTGCCGCGGCAGTTGTCGCCCATGGTCTTGCCATTGGCGGTCAGGGCACTCTCCTTGATCAGCCCCTTTTGCATCAGCACATTGACGACGGCGGGGATGCCGCCGGCATGATGGAAATCCTCGCTCAGATACTCGCCGGCCGGCTGCAGGTTGACGATCAACGGCACCTTGTGGCCGATGGTCTGCCATTCCTGCAGCGGCACGTCCACGCCCATATGACGCGCGATGGCCGTGATGTGGATAGGCGCGTTGGTCGAACCGCCGATCGCCGAGTTGACCATAATGGCATTGTGAAACGCCTCCTTGGTCATGATCTTGGAAGGGCGCAGGTCTTCATGCACCATGTCCACGATGCGCTTGCCGGTGGCATAGGCCATCTGGCCGCGCTCGCGATAGGGCGCGGGGATCGAGGCCGAACCGGGCAACTGCATGCCCAGCGCTTCGGCCAGGCTGTTCATGGTCGAGGCGGTACCCATGGTGTTGCAATAACCCACCGACGGGGCGCTGGACGCGACCAACTCCATAAAGCCGCGATAGTCCAGTTCGCCGCGCGCCATCATCTCGCGCGCTTTCCACACAATGGTGCCCGAGCCGGTGCGCGTCCCTTCATGCCAGCCGTTCAGCATGGGGCCGACCGAGAAGGCGATGGCGGGAATATTCACTGTCGCCGCCGCCATCAGGCAGGCGGGCGTGGTCTTGTCGCAGCCGATGGTCAGCACCACGCCGTCCAGCGGATAGCCATAGAGCAGGTCCACCAGGCCCAGATAGGCGAGGTTGCGGTCCAGGCCCGCGGTGGGACGCTTGCCGGTTTCCTGAATGGGATGAACCGGAAATTCCATCGCGATGCCGCCCGCCTCGCGGATGCCTTCGCGGATGCGTTGCGCCAAGGCGATGTGATGGCGGTTGCAGGGCGACAGGTCGCTGCCGGTCTGGGCGATGCCGATGATCGGCTTGCCCGACTGAAGTTCCTCGCGGGTGAGGCCGAAATTCAGATAGCGCTCCAGATACAGCGCCGTCATGCCGGGATTGTCGGGATTGTCGAACCAGGCGCGGCTGCGCAGGGTCTGGGGTGTCTTGCCGTCGTATTTTTTGTCGGACATGGAAGTTCCTAAGGAGCCAAAAATAAAACCTTCAGCCGGCGAACAGGGTCATGCCGCCATCGACCCGCAGGACTTGGCCGTTGACGAAGCCGGCCTGGCCGCTGGCGAGAAAGGCAACGGCGCCCGCGATCTCCGCCGGCTTGGCATAACGCTCCAGCGATACCCCATCCATCATGGCGGGATCAGTGGCGCGGGTCGCCAGGAAACGCGCCGTGGTGGTGGGGCCGGGGCTGACGGCATTGACCCGCACGCCATGGGGCCGCATCTCCAGCGCCAGACAGCGCGTGTAGTGCAGGATCGCGGCCTTGGCGCAGCCATAGACCACTTCCGGGGAAACCCCGATATGGCCGTTGAGCGAGCCGAAATTGATCACCGCGCCGCATCGGCGCTGCATCATGCCGGGCACCACGGCACGGCACATCAGCATGGTGCCGATGAAGTTGCGGTTCATCACCGCATGGGCGTCTTCTAGGCTGATATTGAGCGCGTCGTTGGGATTGGGCTTGCCGCCCTTGGCGGCGATGTCGCCGCCGGCGCAATTAACCAGGATGGAGATCGGACCCAGCGCCGCCTCGATCTTTTTCACCATCGTCCTGGTATCGTCTTCCTTGGAAATGTCACCGGTCACGGCCGTGACCTTGGCGCCGCCGCGCTCCGACAGGCTGGCCGCCAGCGCGGTCAGGCTGGGGCTTTCGCCAAAAGCCGCCGGCGCTTCCTCATTGATGTCGTGCAACGCGATGGCAGCGCCGCCACCGAGTAGCGTTTCGGCGATCATCCGCCCCAGCCCGCGTCCGGAGCCGGTCACCAGCGCGACCTGGCCCGCGAAATTGAAGGATTGCGAGAGAATGTCCTTGCTCAATGCGTCACTCCATGGAGGGCATGGGAGAGGGCGGGTATGGCGCCGAAGGCCCTTGTTTTCTATCGGCGATTTCCGAAGTTGCGCGTGCGCAAACCGGTCCGGCTAGATTGACTTCCCACAGACCGAATTTAGTATAGAAATCGCAAGCCGATGTGAAGCCTCATGGCTGTACTCCGGCGCCCATGCCCCAATAAAGGGTCAGGATAATAAGGGGCGGGAAAGCTCATGAAACCGACGCACGCGCGCTATTGGGTGGTGGTCTTCGCGCTTGCCCTGGCGATGATCATGTACATCCAGCGGGTGGCGATCAGCCAGGCCATCGTGCCGATCGCGGCCGATCTGCATCTCGACAAGGCGCAGACCGGCATGGTCCTGGGGGCTTTCGGCCTTTCCTACGCGCTGTTTGAAATTCCCATGGGTCTTTTGGGCGACAAACTGGGCGTGCGCCGGGTGCTGAGTCAGTTGGTGCTGCTATGGTCGCTCTGTTTGGCGCTGACCGGCTGGGTATGGAACCTGACCTCGCTATGGGTCATGCGCTTCTTGTTCGGCGCGGGCGAAGCGGGCTGCTTTCCCAACCTGACGCGCATGCTGTCGGCTTGGCTGCCGGTGGGCGAGCGCGTCAAGGCGCAAGCGGTGATGTGGGCCTTTGGCCGTTGGGGCGGGGCGCTGGCGCCGCCGGTGGCGTTCTTCGTGATCTATCATTTCGGGTGGCGAATAGGCTTTGGCATTTTGGCGTTGCTGGGCGGGGCCTGGGTCGCCGCCTTTCTGCCCTGGTTCCGCAACGATCCCGCCGAGCATAAAGGGGTCAACAAAGCCGAACTGGCGGTGCTGGAGGATTCACGCTCGCTGGTGCTGCACGACCACGGCATGCCCTGGTACCGGCTGCTGCTGCAAAAGGACATCGCCTTTTTGGGCCTGCAATATTTCGGCTTTTCCTATACCTGGTATTTCTATGTGACCTGGTTGCCGACCTGGTTGCAGCAGGCGCGCGGGCTGGAGCCCGCCGCCGCCGCCGGTTATGCGATGATCCCGCTGGCGCTTGGCGGGTTTGGTTCCATTGTCTCCGGCTTTCTTCCGCTCTCCATTCCGCGCAAATGGGTGGCGATCCTCGGTTTCTCCGCCACCGCGATCCTGATTTCCATCATCCCCCATGTACCGGGCGTGGCGCTGCCCATGGCATTGATGGGCCTGGCCAGTTTCTTCAGCGACCTGACCATGCCGATCAGCTGGAACACCTGTGTCGAGATCGGCAAGCAGTACACCGCCACCGTATCCTCGACCATGAACATGCTGGGCAATTTCGCGGGCTTTGTGGCGCCGGTGGTGTTCGGGATCATTCTGCAGAACACCGACAACAACTGGGCCATGGTCATGTACACGATGAGCGGCGCGGCAGTGGTTTCCGCTTTGTGCTGGTTCTTCCTGGAACCCGACGCCAAGCGCTGAAATTTTGTGGATTTAAAATAAAGAGTTGATTCGTGAAGATTGAACTGAACGGCAAGACGGCAATCATCGTTGGCGGCTCGGGCGGCCTTGGCGAAGCCATGGCGCATACAATTTCCCAGGCAGGCGCCGCCATCGCGCTGGTGGGCCGCAACCAGTCCAAGCTGGACAAGGTGGCGGGTGACTTGAAAGCCAGGGGCGGCAAGGTCGAGACTTTCACCGCCGATATGACCAGCGAAAGCGATGTCGCCCGGCTGGCCAAGGATGTGAACGCCAAGTTCCAGAATCCGCAGATCCTGATCAATTCGGCGGGCATCAATATCCGCAAGAGCGTGACCGACTTCACCCTGAAGGAATTCCAAAGTGTGGTGGATTCCAGTCTGGTGACCACCTTCCTGGCTTGCAACGCCTTCGTGCCCGGCATGAAGGGCACCGGCTATGGCCGCATCATCAACCTGTCCTCGATCATGGCGCATGTCTCGCTGGCCAATCGCACCGCCTATTCCAGCGGCAAGTCGGGGCTGCTGGGTTTCACCAAGTCGCTGGCGCTGGAGCTGGCGGGCGAGGGCATCACCGTCAACGCCATTTCACCGGGCCCCTTCCACACCGAGATGAACCTGCCGGTGATCAACGATCCCGAAGCCAACAAGCTGTTCCTGACCAAACTGCCGGTGGGCCGCTGGGGCAAGGTGGAAGAGATCGGCGGCTTGGCCTGCTATCTGTGCAGCGATCTGGCCGGCTTCATCACGGGCACCGACATATTGATAGATGGCGGTTGGACCGCCGTTTGAGTTATAAGGGTAGCGAGACGCATGAACACGCGGCGTGAGATAATGTTGGGTGGTGCCGCGCTGGCGGCGGCTTCGGCGATGCCGGCCTTTGCGGCGGATCAGCCGTCGCCGCTGGGCGTATCCCAAACCGCGTTGACAATCTATCTGCGCGGCCTGCGCGCCGCAAATGGCGGCAAGGTCGATCCGATCCAGGTGGTGGACCATGTTCACAGTCTGGGCGGCGGCGGCGTGCAGTTCGCCGTGCCGCTGGACGCCGACCTGAAAAAACTGCGCGCGCGCCTGGAACAGCACCGCATGTTCTTTCAGGGCGATGTCGATCAGCTGGGCCGGGCGATGAAGGATCTTGCCGCGTTTGAGCAGGCCTTGAAGAACTACAAGGCGCTGGGCGCCGATTGCGTTCGCATGAATTTGTTTGGCCGCCGTTACGAGATGTTCAAGAGCTTGCAGGACTATAAGGACCGGCAGGCGAGCGCAGTCGCCGCGCTGGATACCTGCCTGCCGATCGCCGAGCGCGTCGGTATTGCGCTGGCGATGGAAAATCATAAAGACCGCACGGTGGACGAGGAAGTGGAGCTCCTGCGGAAATATTCCAGCGCCTATCTCGGCGCGACAGTGGACTTCGGCAACAATATCGCCGTGTGCGACGATCCGGTCGAAGTGGTCAACAAGCTCGCGCCCTTCGCCAAGACCACGCATATAAAAAACATGGCGGTGCAGAATTATGCCGACGGCTTCCTGCTGTCCGAAGTTTTGTTCGAGGACGGGTTCCTGGATGTCCCGGCACTGTGGCAGATTTTGAAAAAAGCCAATCCCGCCATTAAGCCGTTGCATGAATTGATCACCCGCGATCCGCTCAAGGTGCCGGTCCTGACCGAAAAATATTGGGTGACCTGGCCCGACCGCAGCGCCCGATATCTCGCCGGCACCCTCAGGATGGTGGCTGCCAATGCCAGCAAAAAGCCGCTGCCCATCGTCAGCACGCTCTTGCCCGAACAGCAGCTGGCCGCCGAAGACAGCAACAATGCCCGCTGCTTCGCCTGGGCGCGGACGGCGCTGGTCTAAGCCAGCCGCTCGCCCAAGCTGGCTTAGCTTTTCTTGTGAGCGTAGCGAACTAGAAAAGCTTGCCCCTCTTCGAGCGCAGCGAGGGAGGCGCGGCCGCACGGCCCTACGCTTACGCTCCGGGCGTTCGTCGCTCGAAATGGTCCGCTGGACCATTTCGTTCGCCTTCGGCGAATCGCTCCTAACCCACTGGACCTGCTCACGCGCTTCGCGCGCCGGTCACTGCACCGTGAAGTGCATCACCGTGCTGGAGATATAGGTCTCGCCCGGCCGCAGCACCGTTGACGGAAAATTGGCGTGGTTGGGGCTGTCCGGATAGTGCTGGGTCTCCAGCGCTATCGCGTCGCCCGGCCGGATGGTCAGGCCTTGGGCATTGACCTGGGTGCCGCTCAGATTTTGGGAAGAGTAGACCTGCACCCCCGGTTCGGTGGTGGCAAGCTCCAAGGTGCGGCCGCTCGCCGGATCGGTGACCCGCGCCGCCAATTCCAGCGCGCCGGGCTTTGACTTGCGCAGCACGTAATTGTGGTCATAGCCGCGTCCGATGATCATCTGCGGGTCGGACGAACGTATATCGCGCCCGATCGGCTTGGGGGAACGGAAGTCAAAGGGCGTGCCCGCGACATTGAGAAATTCGCCCGTGGGTATCTGGTTGGCATCGGTGGGCGTTATCTGGTCGGCCATCACCGTCATGATCTGGTTTTCCACTGAACCGCCGCCCGCCAGATTGTAATAAGTGTGGTTGGTCAGGTTCACCACCGTCGGCTTGTCGGTGGTGACCTTGTAGTCCATGCGGAAATCATTGTTGTCGGTCAGGGTATAGGTAACGTCTATGGTCAAGGCGCCGGGAAAGTCCTGATCCCCGTCCGGTGACACCAGCCTTAAGGTCACGCCGGCATCGTTGGCATGCCGGAAGGTGCCCGCCGTCTGCAAGATTCGCCTGTTATAGCGGGGCTGTCCGCCATGCAGGGTGACGCCGGCGGGATTGGCCTGCAGGGCGTAATGCTTGCCGTCCAGGCTGAAGCCGTTCAGCACACGGTTGGCATAGCGGCCGGTCAGCGCGCTCATCGGGCCGGTGGCTTCGATTCCTTGCAGGTCTTTTTGGCAAAGGATGACGTTCGCCATTTTGCCGTCACGGCCCGGCGCCTCGACGCTGCAGACGATGCCGCCATAGTCCAGCACCTGGGCGCGCATGCCGTGATTGTTGGTCATGGTAAAGGCATGGACGGCGGCGCCGTCTTTGGTGGTGCCATAGACGCTGGTATCCACCGTGCCGGCCCTGGCCCCGTCCGTAAGGGCGCCGCCCGTGAAGGCCGCAACAAAAAAAGCCGTGACCGCCATGCCTGTCCGCATTTTCTCTCCGATTCCGCCCGTTTTTTGGGCTGGGCTTTGCTGCGCGACACTATAGTATCCGGCGCACGAAAAAAGGCAGCCCGCCGGAACGGCGGCTTTGGGAATGGGAGGTCGGCCGGCGCCGCGGGGGGGGGCAGTCACGGCCGAAAGGGCGCATGGATCACAGGATTCGCAAAAGTCTTTGGGCGGGTGTTTTTGCTGTGGCGGCGGCCATCATGCCGCTGGGAAGTGCGGTGATGGCCCAGCCTGCCGATACGCCGCTCAATCCCTTTGCCCGCGATCCCGCGGCGGTCGCGGCCGGCCAGAAGGTCTTCAATTCCACCTGCACCGCCTGCCATGGCGAGAGCGCCACGGGCGGGCGCGGGCCCGCCCTGAATACCGGCCGTTTTGCCCATGGCTCCGGCGACTATGACCTGTTTCAGACCATCCGCAGCGGCGTCGCGGGCACCCAAATGCCCAGCTTCGCCCGGCTGCCCGCCGACGATGTCTGGCGCGTCGTCACCTATCTCAAGAGCCTGTCGGGCGCCCCTGCCGGCGGCGGCGAAGTCACCAGCGGCAACGCGGCGGCGGGCGAGGCGCTGTTCTTCGGCGGCGGCCGCTGCGCCAGCTGCCATGAAGTGAACGGCAAGGGCGCGGCCATCGCCGCCGATCTGTCGGATGTGGGCATCAAGGCGCTGGGCGCCATCCGCATCGGCGTGCTGCACAAGATGCCGCCGCCGCTGCGCTATGCGCCGCATTTTGCCGATGTCACCACAACCGACGGGCGCACCGTGCATGGTTTTGTCACCGCCGAAGACAGCTTTACCATTGCGCTTTTGGCGGGCGGCAAGAATGTCGTTTTCGACAAGAAAAATATCCGCGACATCACCGCCACGCCGAATGCATTGCCGCATGACGTGACGCTGACGCCGGGGCAGGTCGAAGATCTGGTTGCCTATCTGGCGCAGCAAAAGAAGCGCGACTTTGTCCAGACGTCCAAGATCGCGCCCGCCGCCATACTGACCACCCAGCGGCTGGTGAACAGCCGGGCCGAGCCACACAATTACATGTCCTATTGGGGCGGTTATGACGGCCATCATTTCAGCGAATTGAAGCAGATCGATCCGTCCAATGTCTCGCAGTTGCAGACCCGCTGGGCTGCCTCACTGCCCGGCCAGTCGGCGCTGGAAAGCCTGCCCGTGGTGGTGGACGGCATCATGTATGTCACCGGCCCGCCCGGGGATGTCTATGCCTTGGACGCCAGGACCGGCCTGACGCTTTGGCGGTTTCATCGCAAGCAGGATGTGGTCAATCCCTACCAGATCAATCCGTACAATCGCGGCGTGGCGGTGCTGGATGGGCGGGTCTTCTTCGGCACCCTGGACGACAATCTGATCGCGCTGGATGCCCATACCGGGCGCGAGCTTTGGGAAGTGCGCATTGCCGATACGCTGGAAGGTTTCACCCTCTCCGGCGCGCCGCTGGCGGTGAACGGAAAGATCATCACGGGCTCCTCCGGCGGCGAGATGGGCTTGCGCGGATTCCTGGATGCCTATGATCCGGCCACCGGCAAGCGGCTGTGGCGCTTCTACACCACGGCGGCGCCGGGCGAGCCGGGCGGCGGCACTTGGGCGGGCGACAGCTGGAAGCTGGGCGGCGGCGGCACCTGGCTGACCGGCAGTTTCGATCCGGAACTAAATCTTCTGTATTGGAGCATTGGCAATCCCGCGCCGTCCTTCAACCAGCTGGTGCGCAAGGGCGATAATCTTTTCACCGACTCGGTGGTGGCGCTGGATCCGGATACCGGCAAGCTGAAATGGTGGTACCAGTTCACGCCCAACGACTCCCATGACTGGGATTCGGAAGAAGACCTGGTGCTGGCCGACCGGATGATGGACGGCAAGATGCGCAAGCTGCTGCTGCACACCGACCGCAACGGCGTCTTCTATGTGCTGGATCGCACCAACGGCAAGTTCATCTCGGCCAAGCCCTTTGTGAAGGTGACCTGGGCCAAGGGCTGGGACAAGAACGGCCGCCCCATCGTGGATCATTCCACCGACGCCACGCCGGAAGGCACCGTGGTGTGGCCGACCGGCTCGGGCACCAACTTCCAGGCGCCGTCCTACGACCGCGAAAGCAACATCCTCTATTTCCACTACAATGACGCCCAGGGTTTCATGTCCATGGGACCGGCGGTATTTGAGCGCGGCAAACTCTATACCGCGCGCGGCACGGTGGTTCCGCCGCCGGGGCCGCCGCCCAAGTCGGGCATCGCGGCCCTGGACACGGTCACGGGCGAAGCCAAATGGCGGTTTCCGGTTATGCGTGCCACCAATTCGGCGGGCATGATCGCGACCCGCGGCGGCGTGGTGTTCGTCGCCACCGCCGAGGGACAGTTCATCGCCCTGGATGCCAAAAGCGGCAAGCCGCTATGGAATTTCCGCACCGGCGGGCCGATCACCGCCTCGCCGGTTTCTTATGCGGTGGACGGCAAGCAATATATCGCCATCTCGGCCGGCAATATGTTGTATGCCTTTGCCTTGCCCAATTGAGCAGCGGGATGACGATGCCGCCAGCGGTGCCCCTGATCGTGGTGATGGGCGTGGCCGGCTCGGGTAAGACCACCATCGCCAGCGGCCTGGCGGAAAGGCTGGGCGTACCCTTTGTGGAAGGCGATTGCCTGCATCCCGCCGCCAATGTGAAGAAGATGGCCGGCGGCACCCCGCTGACCGATGCGGATCGCTGGCCCTGGCTGGAAGCGATCGGCGAACGCATGGAAGTGGAACGCATCACCGGCCATGGCGCGGTGGTATCCTGTTCCGCCCTCAAGCGCGCCTATCGCGATTGCTTGCGCAAAAAGGTGCATGGCAAGGTGCAGTTCGTCCTGCTGGACGGTTCACGTGAATTGATCAGCGGCCGCATGCAGCAGCGCAAGGGCCACTTCATGCCGCCCGCCTTGCTCGACAGCCAGTTCGCCACCCTGGAAAAACCCACGCCGGACGAGCATGCGGTGATTCTGGATATTTCTCACACCGTGCCGGTGTTGCTGGCCGAGGCCGCCCAATCCGTTATTCCGGCAACCGCATCCTAAACAAGAAAGACCGCAGCATGCGCAAATCCATAATGTTTCTCCTTGCGACGGCTTTTGCCATGCTGCCCGCTCTGGCGCAGCCGCCCGCTACGGATGCGGATGCGAAAAAATTTCCCACGCCGCCGCCTGCGGTGACAGCCGAAAACAGCGTCATCGGCCCGGACTATGCCAATGCGCCGGAATCGGTGGCCAATCCGGCGGTGCCGCAAGGCGACATCCGCGAATTCATCCTCTATTCCGAGGATAGCAAGATCTATCCCGGCATTGTCCGGGCTCAGGAGTTGCAGCGCGACGCGCGCGGCAACTATTTCGTTCCCGCCGGCACCAGCCTTTCCAAGCCCGGCCGCTATGAACGCCATGTCTATGTCTATATCCCCAAGCAGGTCACCCCCAATGCGCCTTTCATGGTGGTGCAGGATGGCCGTTCCTATGTGAAGCGGATGGCCAATATCCTGGACAATATGATCGCCGCCAAGCGCCTGCCGCCCATGGTTGTGGTGCTGCCGGACTCCGGCGGCGGCGATGCGCAGGGCTCTGAGCGCGGCCTGGAATATGACACGCTGTCGGACCGTTATTCCAACTGGGTGGAGCAGGAACTGCTGCCCGCCGTGTCGCAGAAATACGGCGTCACCTTCACAACCGATCCGGAGGGGCGCGCCGCCATGGGCGGTTCCTCCGGCGCCGCCGCCGCCTGGACCATGGCCTGGTACCATCCCGAGCGCTATCGCAAGGTGCTGTCCTATTCCGGCACCTTCGTGAATCAGGCCTGGCCGCCGGATCCCGCGACACCGCGCGGCGCGTGGGAATACCATGCGAAATTGATTCCCAAGGCCGCCAAGAAGCCCATCCGCATCTGGATGGAAGTGGGAGAAAAGGACAACCGTTTCGACAATCCTGAAGAGACCTGGCACAATTGGCCGCTGGCCAACAACCGCATGGCGGCGGTGCTGAAGAAGAAGGGCTACGACCATCGCTATGTTTTCGCCATGGGTGCGGGCCATGTCGATAACCGGGTGGTGATGCAGACCTTGCCCGCCGCGCTGGAATGGCTGTGGAGAGACTATCCGAAGAATTGATCTGCTCGGCTCTTTTTCCTTGTCAGGCATCGCGCAGATAGAATGCGCAATCCTTGCTTCCGCCATCGGCTATGAGCACGGATCGCGATTCGACGATGGTGAAGCCGTTTTTTTCCAACACCCGTCCTGCGGCGCGGTTGGCGGTTTGCACCACCGCCGCCAGCCGCCTCAGTCGATGCGCGGCCAGGCCGTGCGCGATCACCGCGCCCACCGCTTCGCTGGCAAGGCCCATGCCCCAATGATCGGGCCGGAGCAGGAAACCCAGCTCCGCCGAACCTTGCTGGATCAGGCTCAGGTCCACGCTTCCGATGGCGCTGCTGTCCCACACCAGCGTCCAGTAGCGGCAGATCCCCTGCGCCATCGCTGCTTGTTGTTCGCGCATCAGCTCTTCGACAACCGCCAAGCGCGCAATGGCGGGACGGTTCCAGAATCGCATGGCCTGCGGGTCGCTGAGGATCGCGAACAGGTCCGGGGCATCGGCTAGGGCCTGAGGCCGCAAGATCAAACGCTCGGTTTTCAGGATCATAGGGCCGCCGCAGCGGAGCAAAAAACCGAGAGGCGGCCGGCTGCTTTCGCGCCGTAACCGCCTCTCACTGCCCCCTTCAAAAGGACCATTGGACCGGACCCCCGTCCGGAACCAACCACTTGCGGGGTTCCCCCGAACCGTCCAACCGCAAGCTGCACTAACTGTGCCGCAGCCACGGGCCGGTGCAATGGTTTTGCTTGTATTTACTGTGACTTGGCGATGCTTTGGCAGGCGATGTGGATTTTTCGCAACAATTGTTAGGAGCGGTTCGCGTCAGGGGGTGCAGAAATGCTTGGAAAGCTTCAGGCCTTGGCGTTGATAGTTGGAGCCCAGGCCTTCTCCGTAACCTTCCGGGGGTGGATCGGTTAACCGTTCGAAAACCAAGCGGCCAATGACCTGGCCATGTTCCAGGATGAAGGGAACTTCCCGTGAGCGGACTTCCAGCACTCCGCGCGCCGAAGGCGGCTTGCCGGGCTCATAGCCGAAGCCGGGATCGAAGAAGCCGGCATAATGGACGCGGAACTCGCCCACCAGCGGATTGAACGGCACCATCTCGGCGGCATGATCGGGCGGAATCGCCACCCGCTCGCGGCTGACCAGGATGTAGAACTCGTCGGGGTCCAGCACCATGTCGCCACGGGCATTGGCTTCGATCGGTTCCCAATAATCCGCCGGATCCAGGGCGCCGGCCTTGTCGACATCGATCAGGCCGGTATGGCGCTTGGCGCGGAAACCGATGCGCTTTCCCCCGCTTCCAACTGTAAAGTCGGCGCTGCCTTTGAGATCGATGGAGAGCGCCAAGCCGTTGTCGATGTCGGGTTCGCCGTCCACCAGCGGGCTCAGTTCATGCAGGCGGCGCAATTGCGTGTCGGTGAATTGCGGCGAGCCATGGCGGATGCGGAGCTGGTTGAGGCGCGAACCCTTGCGCACCAGCACGGGAAAAGTCTGCGGACAGATTTCGGCATAGAGCGGGCCGCGATAGCCCGGCGCGACCCGGTCGAAAGACGGGGCATAATCGGTGATCAGCCGGGTAAAGACATCGATGCGGCCGGTGGAGCTTTTGGGATTGGCGCCGCCGGAAATCCGCGCCGAGAACTCCGCCCGCTCCAGCAGCGGCACGATATAGACGCAGCCCGCTTCCAGCACCGCGCCATCGCGCAAATCCACTTCATGCATGAAGACGGTGCGGAGTTTTTCCTCCACCGTGGCGGACGGGCCGGGCAGGAAACTGGCGCGCACCCGATAGGCCACCGGCCCCAGTCTGAGATCGATGCTGGCGGGTTGGATCTGGCCTTTGGCGAACGGCTCCGAAGCGGTGATCTCGCGCCCTTGGTCCAGCAGCCGCTTCAGCACATGGCTTGGCAGGATGCCGGTGGAAAATCGGCCATAACTCTCTTCGCTGGGGGGGTGCAGGGTTTCCAAGGTCGCGGCCATTACCCGGTTATAAGGGGCGCGCGCGCGTGGGTCACCGCCTCCGGCCCCAGGAATTCCCGGATATCCCCAATCGCCTCGGCCAAGCCGCAGCGTTTGACGGGAGATTTTTCCGGGAACGCACTCAGCAGCCGGGTCGGGGTCGCCCCTTCCAGGATCACAAAGCAGCCCCGGTCTTGCGGCCCCCGGATCAGGCGTCCAAAGGCCTGTTTGAGGCGAAAGCGCGTGATCAGGTCGTCATAGCCCTTGCCGAACTTGGCCCGCCGCGCCTTGTGCAGGATGGTGGGTTTGGGCCAGGGCACCTTGTCGAACACCACAAGCCTCAAGCTGCGCCCCGGCACGTCGACACCGTCGCGCAAGGCGTCGGTTCCCAAAAGGCAGGCATTCTCCTCGGCCCGGAACAAATCCACCAGCGCGCCGGTGTCCAGTTGATCGACATGCTGGGCGTAGAGGGTAAGGCCGGCCTGCGCCAAGGGCGCGGCGATGCGCCCCGCCACCTCGCGCAGCGCCCGCACGGCGGTGAACAGGCCCAGCGCGCCGCCGCCCGCGCCCAGGAACAATTCGCGATAGGCCGCGGCAAGCGCATCGGCGTCGCGGCGTCCGACATCCTTGACGATGAAAATGCGCGACTGGTCCTGATAGCGGAAGGGCGACTCGAAATTGGCGCGGCGCGCCGGCTGCGGCAGATGGCCGGCGCCGGTGCGTATCTCGGCACTGGCCCAATGATCGTCTTGGCCGCCACCCGTGTCGCGCAAGGTCGCCGAAGTAATCAGCGCGCCATGCGCCGGTTCCAGCACGGCGACGGCCAGCGGCTTGGTGGGATCGATCCAGTGCCGCCGCAATCCGACATCGGCGTCGCGGCCGTCCTCGCGCTGGATATCGAACCAATCGATGAACTCTTCCGCGATCTCGCCCTGCTCCAGCGTGTCCAGCATTTGAATCCAGGCGGGCAGGATGGATTTGGCGCGGCGATCCAGTCCGCGCGCCGATGCCGCCAGCCGCGCTTTGGTATAGGGCTCCAGCGATGCGGTCTTGTCGTCCATCTTCTTGCGGAGCAGCCGGGCCAGTCCCGCGAGCGGATCGGCGATGCGTTTGAGGCCGCGCGCCAGACCGCGCACCGCCTCCAACATCTCGCCGCTCATCGGGTGGGGCTCGGCTTCCAACGAGTAAAAGGCGTCGGCATCGGAACTGCGGGCCCGCACATGGCTGTAGGCCGCCGCCAGGAAGACCTCGCCGGGGCCGCGCGGCCCCGTGCCCAGCCGCGAGGTCCAGCCTTCGCCCGCCAGCGCGCTGGCGGCCTGGACCGCGTCTTCCAGGGCGCGCTGCGCCGCCTCGTCATCGGCGATCAAGTCTTTCAACCGTTCTTCCAACCCGCGCATGCGGGTACGGGTGCGTCCCTCGGGGCCGCGTATCCAGCGCCGTAGCTCCGCCATCTCGCGCCCGGACAAAGCAGCGGAAAAGCCGCTATCGGCGGCATCGAACAGGTGATGGCCCTCGTCGAACACATAACGCAGGCGCCGTTCGTTTGGTGTGTCGGTGGTCTCGTCCTCGCCCAGCCAATCCTGCGAGGCTTGCGCGATCACCAGGGCATGATTGGCGACGACGATGCTGGCATGGCGGGCGCGGCGGATGGCGCGCTCGATGAAACAGACGCGGTAATGCGGGCAGGCGGCATAGAT
>DATEIA010000221.1:0-8885 GCA_035279305.1 Rhizomicrobium sp. | reverse complement strand
CGGCACGGCGACATTTTCCAGCGCCGTCATGGTGGGAATAAGATGAAAACTCTGAAACACCACGCCGACACGGCCCAGGCGAAATCTGGCCAGACCGTCCTCGCCCATCCGCGTGATGTCGGTGCCTGCGACCGTGATGCGTCCTGAAGTCGGTTTCTCCAGGCCCGCCGCGACCATCAGCAGCGAGGATTTTCCGGAACCCGACGGACCGGTCAGCGCCACGGTTTGGCCCTGCGCGACCGACAAGGATATGCCATGGAGAATATCAACCGGCCCCGCCAGGCTTTTGAGCGTCAGGCTTATGTCTTGAAGCTGAAGGGCGGGCGGGGGATTGTTCATCTGGCCTAGTGTCGCGGTTTCGAAGTTCGCAGTATCACTGATATTGGGCTCCGGGCGAACTTCGAAACCGGAACGACACTAGGAATCAATATGTTGCTAGTGCCCTTCGATTCCGGAATTCGCGTGATTTTCATATCGGGCTCTGGCGAATTCCGGAATCGGGACACTAGCTGATATAGAATGACGATGACGCGCGGTTTCAAGACGCTGCTTAGCATAGTTCTTCTTGCGATCATGGCGGCAACAGGGCCGGCATGTGCAGAACCTGTCAAAATTCTCGCGCTGGGCACCAGCCTGACCCAAGGCTATGGCTTGCCGCCGGGCACCGAATTCACCGTCCAGCTGCAAAATTCCCTCAAGCAAGCGGGGATAGACGCGGTGATCACCAATGCCGGCGTCTCCGGCGACACCTCGGCCGGCGGGCTGGCGCGGCTGGACTGGTCCTTGGCCGACCGTCCCGACGCGGTGATTCTGGAGTTGGGCTCCAACGACATGCTGCGCGGCATCGCGCCGGCCGAAACCGAGAAAAACCTGCGTGCCATCCTGGACAAGCTCAGAAACGCGCATGTGAAGGTCTTGCTGACCGGCATGCATGCCCAGCGCAATCTGGGCGCGGATTATGTCAAGCAGTTCGACCCGATCTATCCGCGGCTGGCCAAAGATTACAATGTGCTATTCTATCCCTTCATCCTGGACGGCGTGGCGCTGAATCCCAAACTCAATCAGGCGGACGGCATGCATCCCAATCAAGCGGGCGTGAAGGTGATCGTGGCGCGCATGCTTCCCTATGTGAAGAAGCTGGTGGCCGAGGAAGGCAAAAAAAGCTGATGCTGAGAAAGCTGCTTTCGGTCGGCGGCTTCACGCTGGCTTCGCGCATCACCGGCTTCGTCCGCGACATGCTCTTGGCCTGGATCCTGGGCAAGGGCATCCTGTCCGACGCCTTTTTTGTCGCCTTCCTTTTCCCCAACAATTTTCGCGCCATTTTCGGCGAAGGTACAATCAATCCCGCTTTCCTGCCGCGCTATGCCGCCCTCTATGCGCGCGGGGAAAAGGCGCAAGCCGCGCAGTTCGCCAATCGCGTCTTTGCCTGGCTGATGGCGGTACAGTTGGCCCTTCTGGCTCTGGCGCTGATCTTCATGCCCGAGCTGATCCGGATGGTTTCGCCGGGCTTCGTCAACAATGCTGAGCAGTTCGCGCTCACGGTCAGCCTGGCGCGGGTTACCTTTCCCTATCTGATGCTGACGGTGGTGGCGGTGCAACTGTCGGCCATGCTCAACGCCATCGACCGTTTCTGGGCGGGCGCGGCCTGGTCGAACCTGCTCAACCTCTCGATGATTGCCGCTTTGCTGGCGTGGCACTGGTTTCCCAGCGCGGCCTATGCCGCGGCTTGGGGGGTGTTGCTGGGTGGGGTAGCGCAATTGGTCTTTATCGTCTGGGCGGGCGCGCGCGAAGGACTGTGGCTGCGCCTGTCCTGGCCGCGCTTCTCGCCCGAGATCAAAGAATTCTTCGTTGCCATCGGTGCGGTGACCATCGGCCAGGCCAGCGTGGTGCTGGCGCCCCTGATCGACACGGTGATCGCAAGCTATTTGCCCACCGGCAGCCGGACGGTGCTTTATTACGCCGACCGCATCAACCAATTGCCGCTGGGCGTGTTGGGCATTGCATTGGGCACGGTGCTGTTGCCGGAAATGTCGGCACGGCTGGCGCGCGGCGACCGCGCCGGATCGGACGCGGCACAGAACCGTTCCGCCGCCATGACCCTGTTGCTGACCCTGCCGTTCGTTTGTGCCTTTCTTGTCATCCCTGGCGTGCTGATGCGCGCCGTCTTCGCCCATGGCGCCTTCGATACCGAAGCGGCGATGCTGGCGGGGCAGGCGCTGGCGGCATATGGGCTCGGTCTCCCCGCCATGGCGCTGATCCGCATCATCGCGCCGACCTTCTATGCCCGCCATGACACGGCAACGCCCGCCCGCGCCACCCTTATCGCCATGGCCTGCAACATCGCTCTGAAGTTCGTGTTCGTCTGGGGGTTCGGCTTGGGCGTGGCGGGCATCGCGCTGGGCACGGCCTTTGGAGCCTGGATCAATGTCGGCGTGCTGACCTGGATCGGAAAGAACCGCGCCCTGCTGGCGATTGAAGGCCAGTTTCTGCGCGCGCTTCCCGCCGCGCTGCTGGCGGCGCTGGCAACCGGCGCCGGCGCTTGGCTGGGTGCCCGTCTGTTGCAGGGGCAGGGGGATGTCGCGGCGCTGGCCTCCGCCATTGTCTGTGCCGCGTTGGGATATGGCGCGGTGTTGCTATTGTTCCGCGGCCGGCTACCTCTGGGTCGGACTGCGTAGGTTCCCATGCGCCTGTTTGTTGCCTTGGCCGTTCCCGATCCGGTCGCCCAGCGTTTGATGCTGCTGCAAGGCGGCGTGCCCGGCGCGCGCTGGCAGCGCCGCGAGCAGTTGCACCTGACCCTGCGCTTCATTGGCGAAGTGGATGGCCGCGATGCGCGCGCGATCGACGATGCCCTGGCGGGGATCGATGCGCCGGCTTTTGACCTGCAGCTGCATGGCGTGGGCCAGTTCGGCAACAGGCAGCCGCATACCTTATGGGCGGCGGCGCGCAAGAATGAATTGCTGGAGCATTTGGCGCGCAAAGTGGATACCGCTATCCGCCGCGTCGGTCAGCCGCAGGATGCGCACAAGTTCATGCCCCATGTCACCCTGGCGCGGCTTTCCCATCCTGACCTCGATAAGCTGCGCGAATGGCTGGTCGCTCACGCCCTGGCGACCAGCGACGAGTTCTCTGTCAAAGCGTTTTGTCTCTATTCCAGCAAGCTGACCGGCGATGGCAGCATCTATAGAATAGAGCAGGAATATCCGTTGAGAGGTTATGATGGCGAAATTGACGATTGAAGAGCTGAAACAGGCCTTGAAGCGGTTGCCGGATTGGGATCTGGCCAAGGACCGCGAGGCCATCACCCGCAAATTCCAGTTCGTGGACTTCGACGCCGCCTTCGCCTTCATGACGCGCTGCGCCTTGCTGGCGGCCAAGATGGATCACCATCCCGAATGGTTCAATGTCTACAACAAGGTGGATGTGACCCTGGCGACTCACGATGCAGGCGGCGTGACCCAGAAGGATATCGATCTGGCGGTGGCGATGGACGGCTATGCCGCGATGAGTGGTGGCCGCAAGTAATCTGGGGTCCAGACTCAATTTTTGTGAAACACATCAAAATTTGTCATGGCCCACCGGAGTGTGGGCCACCCAGTTGCAACCCACTCTATGGGGCAAGGGGGGCTGCGTCACCTGGGTGGCCCGCATTCGCGGGCCATGACAAAGAAGTTGGTATTTCCAATCAAGTGCAGACACTAAC
Organism: Rhizomicrobium sp.; assembly: GCA_035279305.1. Lineage (GTDB taxonomy): Bacteria > Pseudomonadota > Alphaproteobacteria > Micropepsales > Micropepsaceae > Rhizomicrobium. Next base: position 5,185 of record DATEIA010000221.1, on the reverse strand, counting down.
GCCCGTAGCGATCCGCGATCATCAGCGCGACGCTGCCGCCGAGCGGCGTCAGCGCCACCGACGCGGCGAACCAGAGCAACGGATGGCGCCCGCCCAGCTTGGCCCAATAGGCGATGCCCATGGCTGCGAGAAGATAAAAAAATACAAACATCATAACTGCCTTGACCCTCCCTCAAGGGGAGGGTGAATTCTTACCTCTTTGCAGTTTTGATCAGGTCATCCACCACCGACGGATCGGCCAGGGTGGAAGTGTCGCCCAGGCTTGAGGTGTCGCCTTCCGCGATCTTGCGCAGGATGCGGCGCATGATCTTGCCAGAGCGGGTCTTGGGCAGGCCCGGCGCGAACTGGATCACATCGGGTTTGGCGATGGGCCCGATCTCATGGCCGACGAATTTCTTGAGCTCGTCATTCAACGCGTCGCTGGCGGTCACGCCGGCCTTCAAGGTGACATAGGCATAGATGCCCTGACCCTTGATGTCATGGGGATAGCCGACCACGGCGGCTTCCGCCACGTCGTGATGTCCGACCAGGGCGCTTTCCACTTCGGCGGTGCCCATGCGGTGGCCGGAGACATTGATCACATCGTCCACCCGGCCGGTGATCCAGTAATAGCCGTCTTCGTCGCGGCGGCAGCCATCGCCGGTGAAATACTTACCGCGATAGGTCTTGAAATAGGTGTCCGCGAAACGCTGATGGTCGCCATAGACCGTGCGCATCTGGCCCGGCCAGCTTTCGGCGATGCAAAGATTGCCGCTGGCCGCGCCGGTCAGCACTTTTCCGTCCGCATCCACCAGTTCGGGCACGATGCCGGGCAGCGGCAAGGTGGCGGAGCCAGGCTTCAAGTCGGTGGCGCCGGGCAGCGGCGTGATCAGATGGCCGCCGGTTTCGGTCTGCCACCAGGTGTCGACGATGGGGCAGCGGTTGTCGCCCACCACGCGGTGATACCAAGCCCACGCTTCGGGATTGATCGGCTCGCCCACCGTGCCGAGCAGGCGCAGGCTCGCGCGGCTGGTCTTCTTCACCGGCGCGTCGCCGTCGCGCATCAGGGCGCGGATGGCGGTGGGCGCGGTGTAGAAGGTATTGACCTTGTGTTTGTCGATCACCTCCCAGAAGCGCGAGGTGGTGGGATAGTTGGGCACGCCTTCGAACATCAAGGTGATGGCGCCATTGGCTAGCGGGCCATAGACGATATAACTGTGGCCGGTGACCCAGCCGACATCGGCGGTGCACCAGAAGATCTCGCCTTCGTGATAGTCGAAGACATAATGATGGGTGTAAGCGGCCCAGAGCAGATAGCCGCCGGTTGTGTGCAGCACGCCCTTGGGTTTGCCGGTGGAGCCCGAGGTGTAAAGAATGAACAGCGGGTCTTCCGCGCCCATCGTTTCGGCGGGGCAGCCGTCGGGCACATTCGCCGCCGCCTCGTGATACCAGACGTCGCGGCCGGCTTTCATCTCGATGGCGCCGCCAGTGCGCCGGACCACGATCACGCTGGTGACACTAGGCGCCTTGGCGCAGGCCTCGTCGGCGTTCTTCTTCAGGGGAATGGCTTTGCCGCCGCGCACGCCTTCATCGGCGGTGATCACGACCTTGGAGTCGCAATCGGTGATACGGCCCGCCAAACTGTCGGGCGAAAAGCCGCCGAACACCACCGAATGCACCGCCCCGATCCGGGTGCAGGCCAGCATGGCATAGGCCGCTTCCGGGATCATCGGCATGTAAATGGTGACGCGGTCGCCCTTTTGGACGCCGCGGCTCTTCAGCACCTGCGCGAATTTGCAGACTTCTTCGTGAAGCTGTTTGTAAGTGATGTGCTTGGAGTCCGCGGGGTTATCGCCCTCCCAGATGATGGCGGTCTGGTTGGCGCGCTTGGCCAGGTGGCGGTCGATGCAATTGGCCGAGACGTTGAGCGCCCCGTCTTCGAACCATTTGATGGAGAGATTGTCAGGATCCCAACTGACATTCTTGATCCTAGTGAAGGGCTTGATCCAATCCAGCCGCGCCGCTTCTTTTCCCCAATAGCCGCTGGGATCGCGCACCGACTCCGCATAGGCCGTCTCATACTGGGCGCGGGTCATGAAGGCGCGTTTTTTCCAGTCTTCCGGCACCGGGATCAGGCTGTCGGACATGTCTTTTCTCTTTAGGCTCTTTTGGGCTTGTGTCTGATGCGATGGTGCTATGATCGGGTCCTTTCCTGCAAGGTGCTCATGCAACTGCATCTCTCCACCTGGCCCGAGATCGAGGCCTATCTCGCCCGGTCCAAGGCCATTCTGATCCCCATCGGCTCCACCGAACAGCACGGTCCCAATGGCTTGTTGGGAACCGACGCGCTTTGTCCGGAAATCATCGGAAAGCGCGCCGGCGACGAGGCGGGCTTTCTGGTGGGCCCCACTTTCAATGTCGGCCAGGCCCAGCATCATATGGGATTTCCCGGCACGATCACCTTGCGCCCCTCCACCATGATCGCGGCGATGCTGGACTGGTCGCAGAGCCTCGCCCGCCACGGCTTTGAGCGCATTTATTGGCTGAACGGCCATGGCGGCAATATCGCCACCATTACTGCGGCCTTTTCCGAAATCTATCATGGCGTGACGTTTGACCGCGCCGGGGCCAACCATCCGCCGCTGCGCTGTAGCTTGCGCAACTGGTGGGAATTGCCGGGGGTGATGGATATTTGCCGCCAGCTGTTCCCGGTGGGCGAGGGCAGCCATGCCACGCCGTCGGAGGTATCGGTGACCTGGTTCGGCTATCCGCAAGCCGTCAAATCGGTGGCGATGACGCCGAAGATCGCCCCCACCGGCCCCATTCTGGACGCCGACGACTATCGCCGCCGCTTCCCGGACGGGCGCATCGGCTCCGACCCCAGCCAGGCCAGTATCGAGGCTGGGGAAAAGATCGTGGCGGTGGCGGTGAAGGCGGTGATCGGCGAGTTCAAACAGTTTGCTGCCAGCTAGGTTTCGGCAGTAGGATCGCCGCTTCCCAGGGGTGTCCTCCTTGCCAAGGCTTGGAGGACTGAGACGGCAATTCCGCCGATCCCTTAGAACCTGATCCGGCTCACACCGGCGTAGGGAGAGGTCAGATGAACAAGCCCATTCTCGAGAAATCGTTGTCCATTACCCGCGGCGCCTTGCCCGGCTCGCGCAAGCTGATGCTTGCCCATGGCAATTTCAGCGTGCCGTTCCGCGAAGTGCCGTTGTCGGGCGGCGAGCCGCCGGTGCGGCTGTACGATACCTCGGGTCCCTATACCGACGACAGCGTGACGATTGACATTGAGAAGGGCCTTGCCGCCCGCCGCCGCGACTGGATTTTGGCGCGCGGCGATGTCGAGGAATATGTCGGCCGCGACCGCAAGCCGGAAGATGACGGCCTCAAGCCGGGCGAGAAGCTGACGGTGCCGCAGTTCAAGCGCGATGGCGTGACGTTGCTGCGCGCCAAACCGGGCAGGAATGTCACCCAGCTCTATTATGCCCGCGCTGGCGTCATCACCGAGGAAATGAAATATATCGCCGCCCGGGAAAATCTGGGGCGCAGCGCCCTGGCCGACGGCAACAGCTTCGGCGCCGCCATCCCGCAGGAGATCACGCCCGAATTCGTGCGCGAGGAGATCGCGCGCGGCCGCGCCATCATCCCCTCCAACATCAACCATCCCGAAACCGAGCCGATGATCATCGGCCGCAACTTCCTCACCAAGGTCAATGCCAATATCGGCAACAGCGCCGTGACCAGCGGCGTGGCCGAGGAAGTGGACAAAATGGTGTGGTCGATCCGCTGGGGCGCCGACACGGTGATGGATCTGTCCACCGGGCGTCACATCCACACCATCCGTGAATGGATTGTGCGCAATTCTCCCGTCCCCATCGGCACGGTGCCGATCTATCAGGCGCTGGAAAAGGTCGGCGGCGTCGCCGAGGAGCTGACCTGGGAAATCTATCGCGACACCCTGATCGAACAGTGCGAGCAGGGGGTGGACTATTTCACCGTCCATGCCGGGGTGCGGCTGGCGCATATTCCGCTGACGGCGGACCGGGTCACCGGCATCGTCTCGCGCGGCGGCTCCATCCTGGCCAAATGGTGTCTGGCGCATCACAAGGAGAATTTCCTCTATACCCACTTTGAAGACATTTGCGAATTGCTGAAGCAGTATGACGTGTCGTTCAGCCTGGGTGACGGCTTGCGGCCCGGCTCGACCGCCGACGCCAACGACGCCGCCCAGTTCGCCGAGCTGGATACGCTGGGCGAGCTCAACAGAATCGCGCAGCGCCATGACGTGCAAGTGATGATCGAAGGCCCCGGCCATGTGCCGATGCACAAGATCAAGGAAAATATGGACCGCCAGCTGGCGGCCTGCGACGAGGCGCCGTTCTATACACTTGGGCCGCTGACCACCGATGTGGCGCCGGGCTATGACCATATCACGTCCGCCATCGGCGCGGCGATGATCGGCTGGTTCGGCTGCGCCATGCTTTGCTATGTCACGCCCAAGGAACATCTGGGCCTGCCCGACCGCGACGATGTCAAGGCGGGTGTAATCGCATACCGGATCGCCGCCCATGCCGCCGACCTGGCCAAGGGCCATCCGGCGGCGCGCATCTGGGACGACGCCATGTCCAAGGCGCGGTTTGAATTCCGCTGGCGCGACCAGTTCGCGCTGGCTTTGGACCCCGAGACGGCGCAGCTCTATCACGACGAGACGCTGCCGGCCGAAGGCGCCAAGGTGGCGCATTTCTGCTCCATGTGCGGGCCGAAATTCTGCTCGATGAAAATTTCGCAGGAAGTGCGCGACGCCGCCAAGGGCAAAAACGACACGCTGTCCACCGCCGAAATCCGCGCCGCGATGGCAAAAAAGTCGGAAGAGTTCAAGCAGAGCGGCGGCGAGATTTACTTACACAAACCCGCGGCGGAATAGTCGTCTCCGCCGAAAGCGAGGTTCATGCGGTTTGTCACAACCGTGATTGCCGCCTTGTTTCTGCTGCCTCTTCCGGCAGTAGCGGAGCCCTGTGCCGTGCTGGCCCGGCAGGTGGATGCGGCGGGGCGCGGTGCTGTGTTTGTCGCCTCCTATCCGGTAGCGCCCGACAAGACGCTCCGGAATGTCGCTTTCCTCTATGACAATGCGGCCGCTGCACTGGCGCTGATCGGTTGCGGCGACCTTGGCCGTGCCGGGCGGATCGGCGATGCGATCCTCGCGGCG
>DATEIA010000220.1:0-2759 GCA_035279305.1 Rhizomicrobium sp. | reverse complement strand
ACACAAAACCATGGAGTGAATGACATGGCAGCGAAGAAAAAGAAGAAGGCTAAGAAGGCGGCCAAGCCCAAAAAGGCGAAGAAGGCCCCCGCCAAGAAATCCAAAAAGAAAACCAAGAAAGCCGCGAAGAAGCCCGCCAAGAAGGCAAAGAAGCCGGCTGCGAAAAAGAAAGCCGTAAAGGCCAAAAAGAAAGCCCCGGCCATGGCAGCCCCGGCGCCCGCCCCGAGCGAGGCCCCGATCATGACCTCGCCTGGCCCTCTGTTCTAACGGACAGTCCGTGCGATAGCGCCGCGGTTTCACAAGCCGCGGCGTTTTTTCTTTGAAACGCACCGCTGACTACCTGTCAGCGCCCGGCGCGCAAAGCGCGCCCGTCTTTACGCGGCCAAGAATGAGCCCATGGCTGTGCAGCTCAGCCTTTGTCCTTTGGCTGGAAGTCCGGGGCACAGCCAAGAGCGTCGGCCCAGCAGGGCAGTCAGCATCGCTGACTGCCCGTTGGCGTTAGGCCGCGCGACCAAAAAATAATCGAACGGCTGTGCAGCTCAGCCTTTGTCCTTTGGCTGGAAGTCCAGGGCACAGCCGTTCGTGCAATAGCGCAGACCGGTAGGTCCGGGACCATCCCTGAAGACATGGCCCAGATGGCCACCGCAATTGGCGCAGTTGAACTCGGTGCGCACCATGCCATGGCTGGTATCGGTGGTGGTGGTCACCGCCCCTGGCTTGGTATCGTAGAAACTGGGCCAGCCGGTACCGCTATCGAACTTAGTCGAGGCGTCGAACAGTTCGGCGCCGCAGCCGGCGCATTGGAACTCACCCGGGCGCTTTTCATAATTCAACGGGCTGGAACCCGGGCGCTCGGTGCCACGCTCGCGCAGCACGCGGTGCTGTTCGGGGGTCAGTTGGCGGGTGCCGGCTGTGCTGTTGGTTTTCATGGGCTTTCCTCTCCCTCCCAATACGTCCTGGCCGGCGAAACGTTACAGTTCCCCGCTACGGATTGGCCGCGATAACCATCTGCAACATGGAACTGAGGCGGCCGGTGTTGCCGAAGGCAAATCCGGCGTCATAGATCACGTCATCCACCTTCCAGCCCTGTGGCGTGTTCTCTAACAGTATCGTGTCGCTCCAATTCGCCGGCTTGGGCGCTTTCTGGGACGGTGGAGGCGCATAGCTCAGCGCCACCGGGCAGCGCGCGGTCTTGGCATTGCCCAGGCAGGCGCCCACCTTCCAAGCGGTTGCGCCTTCAAACAGGGACGAAAAAATATCGCCTTCCAGCATGGGCGGCACCGCATTCCTCACCTTGGCGGTCAAGCGCGCCTGGGCGCCCGCCGCGGCGGCAAGCTGCTTGTTGAGCCGCGGTGACAAGACCGGGGCATAGCGCACCCGTCCCGTCGCATCGGGAATGCCGCCGCCCTGTGCCTGCTGGCTGGCATAGACCGCATAGAAGGCATTGACCGCCGCGGCCGGATCGTTGGCCGGCTGCGCCTTCAGCTCGGCCGGGATCAGCAGCAGAATAGCCGCCAGAATGTGTTTCATCACCGCGACTTAAGGGAATCGCGGATGTCGCGCAGCAGCAGCACTTCTTCCGATGGCGCTGGCGCTTGCGGCGCGGCGGGCGGCGCGACCAGCTTGTTCAACTGGCGCAGCAGGAGGAACAAGAGAAAGGCGACGATCAGAAAATTGATCACGGCGTTGATGAACAGGCCGTAATTGAGGGTGACGGCCTTGGCCGCCTTGGCGGCGGCCAGTGTTTCCACCGAGGAATCGCCTTTGAGCACCAGGAAGAAATTGGCAAAATCGACACCGCCCAACGCCAGGCCGACCGGCGGCATCAGCACATCATTGACCAGGGAGGTGATGATGCCGGTGAAGGACGCGCCGATGATCACACCGACCGCCAGATCGACCACATTGCCGCGCACGGCGAATTTCTTGAATTCCGTGAACAGGGACATGGCCGTCATCCTTTTTTGCAGATGCTCCGAGGCTAATCGCGCGGCGGCTTCTCAACAAGCCGCCGCGGCGCCGCCAGATAAAGGACTGCCACGGCCAATCCGGTCAGCACGCCCAGGTCATTGGCGATAAAATCGCCCCATTCGCCGTCGCGCCCCATCAGGGTCTGCAGGATTTCCAATCCCCCGCCCAAGGCCATCACGCCCAGGAAGATCCAGGCCAGGGAACGCCGCAGACCCCAGCCCAAGGCCGAAAGCAGCATCAGGCCGAAATAGGCGGTGAAGTGATCCAGCTTGTCCCATATCCAGGGGCCCGCCAGTTTTGGCGGATGCGGCGTCAGCTCGCCCCAGATCACCACCGCCAGTGCCGGCCAGAACAGGATCGCGCCGAGGCGCCGGATCCAGGGCAGAAATATTCCGTGAAAAAACATCGGTCCCGATAGCGTGAGGATTGGGCTGAATTTGTGGCGCGCCTGGAATGTTTGGCTGCAAACCAGGACTATCCTATAACTTATTGTTTTTGAACAGCAAAAATCCGTCTGGGAAAGGCCGGGGCCGGCGGGCCGTGGGCGTCCGCCAAGACCGCCAAAGCCGCGCAAAGGGCCCGTTTTCAGGCTTGCGCCCATTTTGCCTTGCACCTTGGCCAATCCCCTTATAGAAGGCGCGCTCTTTGGGCGGCCCGGCCGGACATGCCGTGGCAGCCCCAAACGCTACCCGGGCTTAAATGCCCCACAAGGAAAAGCAAAATGTCCAAGATGAAGACCAAATCGGGCGCTAAGAAGCGCTTCAAAATCACGAAAAGCGGGAAGATCA
>DATEIA010000219.1:0-4242 GCA_035279305.1 Rhizomicrobium sp. | reverse complement strand
GTGCGAAGCCTGGAAGGCCACACCCATGGCGAAACCGTCCAGCACACTATGGGCGGAAAAGCTCGCCGCGCCCACCAACCCGCGCGCGGGATTGGCCTGGCCTTCGCAATCATGCCGCGCCACCAGCCGGTCCAGCCCGGTGTAGAGAAAAAAACCCAGGGCCGCGACTGCCAGCAAGGTGCGCGGGGTGTAATGGCCCATGCCCGCATCCAGTGCTTCCGGTCCCAGGTCGAAAAAGGCGACGCCGATCACCGCCCCGGCGGAGAAGCCCATCACCAGCGGCAGCTTACCTTTAAGCTTTAGCGCCAGCAGGCCGCCGGTCATGGTCGCCGCCAGGGCGCCAAGCGCGATCAGCAACACAAGGGGGGGCGTCATCGAAAGGGATCCGGGAAAACGCGCCCTGCTTATCGCGGCGGCCCCTCTTCCGCAATCGAGCCCGGAGCAATGTTTGGCAGTTCGGGGAGGGCCTGGCCGACCGGAATAACATCCACGCCCACTTCCACCACATGGTCTTGGCCGCCCAGAATGATGCCGGCTACCGGCGCGACATCGCCATAATCGCGGCCCCAGGACGCCGTGACATGGCTTTCCCCCGCCAGGATATCGTTGGTCGGGTCCAGGTCCACCCAGCCGAAAGGCGGCGCCCAGACCGAAAACCAGGCATGGCTGGCATCGGCGCCCAGCAGCCGGGGCTTGCCCGGCGGCGGCTGGGTCAAGAGATAGCCCGAGACATAGCGGGCCGGCAGGCCCACAGCGCGCATCGCGGCAATGCCGACATGCGCCAGGTCCTGGCAGACGCCGGCGCGGATCTCGAATACCTGGTCCACCGGGGTGGTGACGTCGGTGACGGTGGTGTCGTAACGGAAATCCTGATGAATGCGGTGCATCAATTCCATCGCCCCCGCCAGCACCGGCCGGGAAGGCGGAAAGCTGACCGCGCCATAAGTGGCGATATCGCTGTGAAACTTCGTCATCGGTGAATCGAAAAGGTACTGAACCACGTCACGTTCTTCCTCGTCCTGCGGGTTTTCCAGTCTGAGCCGAACGTCTTCCCAGGCCAGGCTGTCGCGCGAGGTTCGCTGCTGCGGCGGTTGCACGGTGACACGGCTTTGCGCCAGCACTTCCAGATGCGCGTGCGGCCGGTCGATGGAGAACCATTCACAGGGATTGCGGAAATAATCCTCGCGCGCCACGCGGCTCGCCGCCTCCAGGCTGAGCGTGATGCTGCTGTCATGCACCGCCTGCAGCGGCGTGACGCGCGGCCGAAGATGCGCCAAATGCCAGGAATGGGAAACATCCTGCAGGTAGCGATAGGTGGTGCGGTGGCGGACAAGGTATTCCATCAGAACCTTCGACCACGGCTTGCGGTCTCATGCTTCGACAAGCTCAGCATGAGGATTTTCTCTCGTATCCTCACCCTGAGCTTGTCGAAGGGTGAGCGGCACCGGACTGTTACGAAATATTCCATCACGCCTCCACGAAGGAACTGCTGCCGGTGCGGATGCGGCTGGCATGCTGGAAATAGGCAGCGGCGACGGCGTCGGACAATTCGGCGGCGCTGGAGGTGATGGTGTCGGTCAGCTCGATCAGGCCGGGGCGGGCGCCGGACTCGCAAAAGGCCAGCCGCGCGGGATGGGCATTGGCGGCCGCGCCGCGCATCTCCTGCGCGATGGTGCGCGGCACGTCGCTGCGCTGGGCCAAGGTGATGCGCGGCAGATCGAGCAGATGATTTTCGATTGCCGCCAGCTGGAAGGCGCAGGAACGGGGATTGTTCTCGTCCAGCAGCAACAGATCGACAAAGGGCACGAGCTGGAAAACATTGAGATAGCGCGAGCGGTAGGTCATGGCGCTGTCGGCGATTTCCAGAAGCATGCGCATATGTTCCGTCTCCCGGTCATCGGGGAAGGCCACGGTCTGGCGCACCAGCCAGGCCAGATGCTGCGCCCGTTCCAGGCGGCGGCCCAAATCCATGAACAGCCAGTTGGGGCCACGGGTCATGTTCTCGGCCGCCAGGCCCGACAGCGCGGTGGCGCGGCGCACTAGGGCGTCCAGATAGAAGCGCGCGCCGGCGGGTTCGAACGGCGCATCCAGCCCGGGCAACGCCTCGCTGACGGTCAGGGTGTGGATGGTGCGCCAGGTATCCAGGGACAAGCGGTCGCGCACCGACCAGGCGGTCTGTTCCACCCGCAACAGCAATTTCTGCAGGCCCCTGGAATGGCGCGGGCTGTAGACCAGAAGCTGCAACTCCCGCGCCAGCGCTTCCGCATCGGCGATTTCCTCGATGGGGGTATCGCTGGCCTGGCTGAAGGGGATCAGCAGCTTGCGCGCCACTTCCAGCGCGCCGGCCGGTTCGTCGCTGATCCGCGATGTCACCGCCCGCAAGATGCGCACAAAGCTCTCGGTGCGTTCGGCGTAGCGCCCCAGCCAGAACAGATTGTCCATGGCGCGGCTGGGCGCGGATTCGCCATAGCGCTTGATTTCCAGGGTGCGCCCGCCGCCGGTCAGCAGGCTGAAATTGTCCACCGGCGCGGCGGAAATCACCCAGGCATCCTTGCTGGATGCCCCCGACTGCATCGAAAGCGCGCGCATGGTGTCGTCGGCGGCGACGCGGGTCAGCCCGCCCGGCATCACCATCCAGCCATTGGGCGTCCAGGCGGCAAAGACGCGCAAGGAGACCGGCCGCGCGCCGAATTTTCCTTTTTCGAAAACCGGCGCCATGCCCAGCGGCGAAACTTCCTGCACCACAAGGCTAGCGCCGCGCTGCTTCAGCCGCTGGGTGAAATATTCGCGGTCTTCCTCCGACAGATCCGCCCCCAGCCTGGCGCTGGACTTCCTGGAAAACAGCGGCCGCGCATCGAAGGCGTCGCGCAGGATGGCGCCGTTCATGCGCGCCAACGCCTCCTTGCGCCCCCATTCGGTGCCGCACCAGATGGTGGCGATATCGGGAATCTTCAGGTCTTCGCCTATCAAGGCGCGGGCGATATTGGGCAGATAGGCATCCATGGCGGGGGATTCGATCACCCCGCCGCCCAGCGCATTGGCCAGCACTACCCCGCCCGATCGCACCGCTTCCACCAGGCCCGGCACGCCCAGCGCGCTGTCGCCGCGAAATTCCAGCGGATCGCAGAAATCGGAATCGACGCGGCGGAAGATGGCGCCGACGCGCTCCAGGCCGGTCAGGGTTTTCAGAAAGACTTCGCCGTCGCGCACCGCCAGATCGTCGCCCTGCACCAAAGTGAGGCCGAGATAATGGGAGAGATAGACATGCTCGAAATAGGCTTCGTTGTAAGGCCCAGGCGTCAGCAGCACCGCGCGGTCGCGCCGCGACGCGCCTAGGCTCAGGACATTTTCCTTATAGGCATTGAAGAACGCCGCCAGCCGCGCCACCTGCATATCGCCAAAGCTTTCTGGAAAGGTCTGCGACACCACCAGCCGGTTTTCCAGCGCATAGCCCAGTCCGCCTGGGGCATCGGCGCGGCTGGCCATGACTTTCCAGGTGCCGTCGGGTCCACGCGCCAGATCGGCGGAATATAAATGCACATGCACGTCGCGCGCCGGGCGCGTGCCGCAGAGCGGGCGCAGGAATTGGGGATGGCCGGTGACCAGATGGGGCGGCAGCACGCCCTCCCGGATCAGGCGCTGGGGGCCGTAAATGTCGCGCAGCAGCATGTCCGCTAGCATGGCGCGCTGGATCACCGCCGCTTCAATGGCCTTCCAGTCCGGCGCGGACAGAATGAACGGCACGATATCCAATTGCCAGGGCCGCGCTTGGCCGCTGCGATCGTCATAGACGTTGTAGGTGACGCCATTGTCCTGGACGGTGGCGCGCGCCGAAGCCTGGCGGCGCTCGAATTCCTCCGGCGACAGGTTGGTGAGGGTGCGGGCGAAGGCGCGCCAGTGGGAGCGCAGCTGACCGTCGCCATCGCGCAATTCGTCAAAGGCAGCGGAGAATTCTGCGACTTCCGACACTTATTTCTCTAATGCCTTTGGCGACTCAAGCTCCCCGGCGCAAGTCCAAGGTATAGGGGAAATCGGGATGGGATTCTTCCCTGGCGGCGTCGAACATCCCCCCAGTGAAGCCGAAGGGCTCGAACCGGGCCAGTCTTCGGCCCTCGGCCTCATTGGCGTTGACGGGGAAGATCTCGAAATTGCGGCCGCCGGGATGGGCGACATGATAGGTGCAGCCGCCCAGGCTGCGCTTGCGCCAGCCGTCCCAGATCTCGATCACCAGCGGGCCATGGG
>DATEIA010000218.1:0-8685 GCA_035279305.1 Rhizomicrobium sp. | reverse complement strand
AAGAAACAGACTTACGCGCACTTGTTTCAGGGTGACGCCGTCGCTTTCATGAAAAGCCGCCCGAATGCGTATGATGGCATTGTGAGTGCTGCCATGCTGATCCATTTTGGAGACTTGGAGCCCATCTTCACAGCCGCCCATAGCTGTTTGCGGGGCGATGGCGATTTTATATTTACGGTGTTCCCGGCATCCGACGCCGATTGCGGTCGTTATGCCATTTCGGGCAATACCGATTTCGCCAGAGGCGGGTGCTACATGCACCATCCCGAATATGTTCGGGAGTTGGCAACAGCGTGTGGGTTCGAATTGAAGACCCTCCGTTTCGAAACGCACGAGTGCAGTGGGACCGATCGGCAGCCGGTGATGGGTTTGCTGGTCAACCTTCGCAAGCGGTTTGTTGCCTCCGAGGACTCTTCGACCGGGCCATAATGCCCGGCCATCTATCTCGATCGGGGTGAGCCATCTACGTCAAATGACTTTTACGTCAAATGACCTTGGCGGCTTTCGCGTTAAACGCGATGCTGATCCGGTCTTCTTCCGACCGACTCATATTGACGCGATGCAAAAGCCATGACGGGAAGATCAGCAGGTCGCCGGTGACAGGCGGGATCACCATGGCGTGGCCGGTGAAGGCGTTAAAGCCGCCGATGATTTCGTCCGAGATCGTGTAGGTGTGGGGCGTTACGGGGGTCTTGAATTCGAGCGTGCCCTTGTCCGGGCCGCCTTTCACGTAATACACGGCGGAAAACAGGCTGCCGGGATGGTCGTGTGAATTGTTGAAGTGCCCCTTCTGATTGATGTTGATCCAGGCTTCCGTGATCACCTGGCGCCAGGAGGGCTTGAACTCGAAGGCGCGGTGCACCTCATCCAGCCTTTTGCGGACTTCTTCAAATAACTCCGCCAGTTCCGGCGTGGCCGGATCGAGATTGTCGCTCTGCCAGCCGCCGCAGTTGGAGATCGTCCGCCCGGCGCTGTTCTTCTTTCTTTCCAGGCAGAATTTCTCGATCCTGTCATTGTCCAGGCGCAGGGAATCCACCGCCAGGAAATTGATGAAGATTGGCGTGATATTGATCATCGATTCCTCCGGCACGGCCCCCAATGGCGAGTTATAAAGTGGCGAACAGTAAAAGCGCCCGCTCTGAATATTAGAGCAAGTTGAGGCCAGATTGAATCGCTGCGCCGGAGGGATTTTGTGGCCCCGGCGTGCGTCGCACGCCGATTTTCCAATTGCGCGGCTATGCCGCGCGGGGCAGGAGAAAGGCGCAGCCCGTATCGGGAATACGGGCAAGCCGTTCGACGAACCCACGACGCAAAAGACCCCGGCCCTTCGGGTTGGGTTGCGGCGGGCGCCCGCGGCGTCGCCGCGCTCGACCGTATTGCCGATACGCCCTTCGCACGGCTTCTGGCGGATCGCCTCGCCGCAACCCAACGCAGATGTTTCAATCTGGCCTCAACTTGCTCTCGCATCAAACACTTGCTCCGCCGGACGGCTTCTGAACGCAAAAGATATACATGCCGCCGAACAGGCCCGGATGGTCCGCCTCGAATGCCTCCCAGCAGGCCAGGTCGGTGGCGGCCATGTCCCGTGGGAAGCGCTTGCGGTACTTTCCCGGTCTTTTGCTTCAAGCACGCACCGCACCGTGGGCGCGCGATGTTGGCAACCCCTGCCGCACGCCTGGCTGTGTCGGTTCGCCAAAGAAGAAATCAAGAGACGGAATCACAAGAGTTAAGAATCAGGTGTTGCCCAATGCGTGCAGGCAGAATCGAAGCCCGATTTTTGGGAATCTCTGTCCGGCATCCGATTCATCCGCGGGAGGAGCAGAATTTCATCCATGGCATTTTTTGTGGCAGTCGCGAACCGTTTAAAAGCCCCAATATGGAAAGCTTTTGCCGGTCGTAGGCGGATTTGATTTACGACAATGTTGCATTGCACAAAAATTCCCGCAGATATTTTTGGCGTGGCAATAATGTGACGTTCGGCCCTTTCCGAGCGGTAGCGAGCCGATTCTATGGAATATTCGCTCGCTTGGCGGCGCGAACGTCTGCTATCCAACCCGGCGAAGCCCGGCATTACGCCGGCAGAACAACGTCCAGGGGGACTATTCCAATGATTTATGGTTTGACCAAGACACGCGTGCGTCTCGTCGGCGGTGCCGCCATTTTGGCGTTGAGCGCCGGTACTGCTCTGGCACAGCAACAGGCCGACACTGTGGAACAGGTCGTCGTCAGCGGCTCGCGCATTTCGATCGGCGGTTTCGAAGCGCCGACCCCGGTGACGGTGGTGAATGCGGAGCAGCTGGAGAGCAACGCCTACGGCAACATCGCCGAATCGATACGGCAATTGCCCCAGGTCACTTCCAATCCGACCTCCTTCGGCCGCTCGCAGGGCGGGGCCGCGCCGGGCACGGCGGGCGCAAATCTGCTCAATCTGCGCAATCTGGGCGACACCCGCACCCTGGTTCTGTTCGACGGCCAGCGCGTCGTGAACTCCAACCTGACCGGCGGCGTGGACACCACGACGTTGCCCAGTGCCATCGTCTCCCGCGTGGATGTGGTCACCGGCGGCGCTTCGGCCGCCTGGGGCTCCGACGCGGTGGCCGGCGTCGTCAATTTCGTGATTGACAAGAATTTTGTCGGCTTCAAAGGAAAAGTGCAGGGCGCCGAGACCACAAGCGGCCTTGCCCGCTCCATTTCCGCCGATGCGGTCTGGGGCAGCAATTTCTTCGGCGACCGCGGACATATCGAGATAGCGGGCAGCTATAACAAGCGTCCCGACACCGTCCTGCTGATCGAGCAAAAATGGTATCGCGGCACCTATCTGGTCAACAACCCGAAGCCGGGTGCCGGCTCAAGCAACAGCAACCCCCAATTCGTCCTCGCCGACCATGTCGGCCTGTCGCATAGGACCCAGGGCGGCATAATCCTTGGCAGCAACGCCGGCGGCGGCACCGCTGTCAACACCGCTACCATCAACGGCGCCGCCGTCCCCGTCGCCAACCGCGCGGCAGTCGATGCCTTGCGTGGCATCAGGTTCGTTGAAGGCGGCAGGATGGAGCAGGTGAATTACGGCAATCTCACCGGGGTGGTGTTGGTCCCGCCCCCCGGCGGCTCGGTCGACATCAACGGTAAACTTTCCGACGGCGGATCGCTGACCGACCGGGACAGCGAAGCACCCTGGCAGACCTTGGGCGGACCCAACACCACCTACACCCTGTTTGCCCACGGCTCGTACAAGTTGACCGATACGATCAAGGCCTCCGTGCAGTTGAATTACGGCTATTTTACCGGCAAAGGCGACGCCCAGGCACGGGATAATTCTGTGACGGTCAAGGCGGACAATCCCTTCCTTCCGGTCGCGCTCCAGAAAATTATGAGCGAAGGCGGTATCTCTCAATTCAGCTTGGGCACGCTCAACGGCAACAACTTCAACAACAATACCGTCACCGGCGAGAATTATACCAGGCAGGCCGCGGGTTCGCTGGCGCCGGCGACGACCTACAACCGCCGCCAGTTGATGCGGGGCGTCTTCACCCTGGAAGGCTCGCTGGGCGAAGACTGGCTTTGGAACAGCTATATTTCGCATTCCCAGACGCGCTTTTCGGTCCGCACCCTGGGTGTTCCGATCAAAGCCAACCTGAAAGCCGCTTCGGACCCGGTGACCGTCACGCCTACCAATAAGGGCACTTCCAACCTCGCTTTGGGCAGCATCGTCTGCCGCTCCTCGCTGCCGGGCCAGTCGCCCGTCACTGATGGCTCTGCTCCCAACGTGGTGACGGCGTCGTCGGGCTGCGTTCCCCTGAATATCATTGGGGAAGGCGTCGCCAGCGCGGCGGCCGTCCGCTATGTGATCGGAAACATCCCCGGAAACGACCAGCGGAGCTTCGAGAATATGACGCTCACGATGGACGTGTTCGAGGCGTCCATGCAGGGCAAGCTGCCCTGGGCGCTGCCCGCCGGCGACATCAGTACCGCCTTCGGTTTCCATTACCGCAAGGAAGCCGGCAAGAATGTCGCCTCAGCGATTGGCGATAAAGCCGGCTATGCGGTGGGCAACTACACCAACTTCCCCTCCAGGAACGTCAATGTGCGGGAAGGCTTCCTGGAAGTCGACGTCCCGGTCCTGAAGGACACTTTCGTGCAGTCGCTGGACTTCAACGCCGCTGGGCGCATGACCGACTATTCCACCTCCGGCCTGATCCAGACCTGGAAGCTGGGCTTCACCAGCCAGGTCATCGAGGACGTCAAGCTGCGCGGCACTTGGTCGGTGGATATCCGTGCCCCCACGATCAATGAGCTGTTCTCGCCGGCCACCAACAATACCGGTACTTTCGCAGATCCCAGAAATCCCCTCGCCGGCGGCCCCACCGTGATCCGCCAAGACCGTGGAAATCCCAACCTTTCGCCTGAGACGGCGCGTACCATCACCGGCGGCATTATATTGACGCCGCGCTGGATTCCAGGATTCACCTTCTCCTTCGACTGGTACGATATCACCCTCACGGGCCAGATCACCCAAATCAGCACCGATACGCTCCTGGCAACCTGCAGGGTCGATACGGGGACCCCCAGCGATCCGGTGTGTGCCTCATATAATTTCAATGATCCGGGTAGCCCGCCAGGTGCCCCGTTCACCCAAATCACGCGCAACAATTTCAATCTCAACTCACTGTACACCTCGGGCATGGATCTCCAGGCCAACTATGTCACCGAGTTGTGGGACAATGACACACTGTCGCTGTCGTTCGCCGCTACCTATGTGAACGAGATCACGCTGAAAAACTTTGGCACGTCCACCCCCAACAGCTATGCCGGCGTGCTGGGTACCTTGGGCGCGCTAAACAGTACGGGCAGGCCGAAATGGAATGGAACGCTGTCGGCGAACTACAAAACCGGCCCATTCTCCTTCACAACCCAGGTGCGCTGGTTCGGTAGCGCCATTCTCAACAATGCCATAAATACCGGCAACACGGCGACCGCGGCGACGCGGTACACGGTTTCGGATGACGTGTTCCAGGTCGATCCGACCGCGTATCTGGATCTGCGCGCGTCCTATAACCTGGACGATAACTGGCAATTCTTCGCCGCGATGGACAATGCTCTGAACATACCCCCGCCGATGGTGCCGGGAGATCTCACCAGCATCCAGAACACTGGTGGTCCCACCCACTCGGTCAATGCATACGACTTTCTGGGACGCGAAGTGCGCCTCGGCGTCCGCTTCAACTTCTAGAAACGCGTAGAAGCGATCATCGGACAAAACAGGGGCTCCCGGAAACGGGGGCCCTTGTGTTATTTGACCATAGTTTTATGGCGCCGCGCCGGCGCAAAGCCGCTATGACCGATAGGCTGGACGTGTTGCGTGTGGGGCTGTGGGAGCACTTGGCCGCATCGGGGCGCTGGCCACCCGTCCGCACGAGCAAGGGCGCATCCAGCATGTGCTGCTCGATGCCGATCTGAATCAGATCACGCCCATCGCCGAAGCGGTGTTCCGCCTTTGGGGCGTCAAGCCGGAATTCCTGCCGGAGATCGTGCCGCCGCCTTATTACGGTGTGAGGAACTACTAAAGTGAAATGTTTTCTGATTGAATCAAACCCAGTTTGTCATCCCGGCCAAGCGATGGTCGATAGCGACAGCGTATCGACGCATCGCGCCGAGCCGGGATCCATCTTACAGGCGGCACGATGGATCCCGGATAGCCGCTACGCGGCTTCCGGGATGACAAGTTCGGGTAAATTTGATCACGACCAGCTCCAGAAAATGAAGAAGCGCCGTTCTCCGGCGATGACTTTTGGTAAATGGACCTGTGGACAGCATATTGCATCTGGACGCCGGCACGGCACCGAACTACCCATACGCTGCCCATACGGCTTCTTGCCGTTGCGGGCGCGCATGAGTGCTGCGAGACTGTTGCAGGCGATCAATGGGGATTTCGACTATAATGCCGGATGACGAGACAATTGTGGCCGAAAAGACGAACGCACCTATGGAAATGACGTCGCGCCGCCAAGCCATTGGGACGATGGGGACGGCCGTCGCAGCCGGCATGGCGGGCGCGACGATGCCTGCGCTTGGCGTGCCGGCACAGGCCGCGACGGCGCTTCGCATGCCGATTCCGCCGCCGGCCTTGGTGCCGCGAGCGGACCTGGTGAATGTACTCGAATACGAAGCGCAGGCGCGTCTCGTATTGGGACCGCAGAAGGTTGCCCCGATTTTGGGCAGCGACCGGACCGTCACCGATCGCATCACGCTGCGTCCGCGGATGAATATTCCCACGCGGGGCATGGACTTGACGAGCACGTTGTTTGGCGACGAGCACTTCACGCCGATCATCGTCGGCCCGATTGCGGATCAGAAGCGCTTCCACCCCGACGGCGAGGTCGCCATGGCGCGTGGGGCCTCCATGGCCAAAGCCGCGATGGTTGTGAGCAGCGACGCCAGCCTGCCCTTGGCGGCGATCGCCCAGGCCGCCACGGCTCCCTTGTGGCTGCAGGTCTATGCCAAGAGCCCCAAGGTGAAGGACGTGCTCGCGGAGGCGAGTGCGGCCAAGGCCAAAGCGGTGATCGTGACGGTAAATGCCGGCGCGTCCGCAGCTGCGCCCGCCACGACGGCCTCGGCGCGCATCGATTGGGCCGCTGTCGACGCCGTCGTCAAGGGCACCTCTCTGCCCGTGATTGTGAAGGGCATCACGCGCGCCGATGACGCCAAGGAGGCCGCCGCCCGCGGGGCCAAGGGCGTGGTTGTGTCGAACTATCGTGGCGGCAATGCGGCGGCGCTCACCGGCACGCTGCTCCTGATCGCGCCGGTCGTTCAAGCGGTCGGCGATCAGATCCCCGTGCTCGTCGACGGCAGTTTCCGCCGCGGCACCGACATTCTCAAAGCCCTCGGTTTTGGCGCGAAGGGTGTGTTGATCGGCCGGCCCGTGATGTGGGGCCTGGCGGCGTACGGCGCCGACGGCGTGCGGGGCGTTGTCGAAATGCTGCAGACCGAACTCGCGCGATATATGGGCATGTGCGGCCGTCCATCGCTCGCGGCGGTCAACTCCAGCCTGGTGCGTGTTCACGCGCCGCTTCCCACGGTGAGAAACAACAATGGCTAATATCGAGCGATCCTGGCTCACACATCCTTCCCGGCGAACTGCTTTGACCCGCTTTGCGGGGTTTGTGGCGGGCTCGCCCATTGCCGCGGCTGCGGCGCAGATTGACCCAAGGCCCCTTAGCGAGCATCATCGTGTGTTGAGCCTGGCCGAGATGCAGACGGCCTTCGACTTCGAGCCCGTCTTCTTCGGCAATGTGCCCTTGACGGTGTATGACTATACGGCGCATGGCGACGGGTCGGAGTTCACGCTTCGGCGCAATCGCCAGGCGTTCGATTGGGTCGACATCGTGCCGGCACGCGCCGCTGTTTCGGCATCGCAGGTCGACCTTTCGTCCGAGTTGCTCGGCGTGAAGATGAAATTCCCAATCATTGTCGCGCCGACGGCGGCGATGGTGCCCCTGCATCCGGATGGAGAGATCGGGATGTTCAAGGCGGCGACCGCCTCCAACGCGCTGATGGCGCTGAGCGTCAACACCAGCACGCCGCATGCCCAGGTCGTGCCCGCCGCGCCCGGCGGCACGCTGTGGGCGCAGCTCTACCCGGTGGAGAATCTGGACAGGACCCAGCAATTGCTGGGCACGTTCCAGAGTGCCGGCTGCAGCGGCGTCATCGTCACCGTCGATCAGCAATCGTCCTTCTATGAACGTACGCAGCAGGACCGCAATCTCGGCGGGCGCGTGGTTACGCGTGCGGGGGGCGCGGGGGCCGGAGGTGGAGCTGCGGCGCCCACCGGTTCGGCGCGGTACCGGCTCGGCGGCGGGCGGTTGTGGTACACGTGGCAGTATATCGACGCCGTGCGGAAAATGGTCAAAGGTCCGCTGACGATCAAGGGGATTCTCGATCCGGAAGACGCCAAGCTGGCGATCGAGCACGGCGCGGATGCGATCATCGTGTCAAATCACGGCGGGCGTTCGATGGACTATGGTCCGTCGTCGCTGGAGGTCCTGCCGGAGATCGCCGCTGCCGTGAACGGCCGGATTCCCATCCTGTTCGATAGCGGCATCCGTCGCGGCACCGACATCTTCAAGGCGCTCGCATTGGGAGCCAGCGGTGTCCAGATCGGACGGGCCTCGCGGTGGGGTCTCGCGGCATTCGGCTCCGCCGGGGCACAGCGCCTGATCGAGATTCTGCAGCAGGAACTCGTCCAAGTCGCCGCCGCGGCCGGATGCGCCAAGCTGTCGGATATCGACAAGACAATGGTCAAGGCCAACTTCGTGTAGCAGTGAGCGGCGGTGCGCTGGGTGTCCCGACGGGCCAAAGGAATGGCTCAAAATGGGACTATTGGCGACTGTTCCACAATACGAAGTTCCAGATGAAACCCCTATCGCGCCCGGAAAAAAATCTCAGGCCCCCGAAATTTGGGGCGTGGTATGCTGCTCGCAGGGGGCCGAAGAATGCCTGCGAGCGGCGACGCCAAGCACCAGAGAGAGCTGTTTGAGGAACTGGACGCCCGGTTCCGCGGGCCTCTTATGGCGTTTTTTCTCAGGCGGGCAGGGAACAGGAGCGATGCCGAAGACCTGACCCAACAAACTTTTGAACGCTTGGCCCGGTCGGAAAGCTTTGACCCCAATGGGCGGGTGGCCGGGTACA
>DATEIA010000217.1:0-5212 GCA_035279305.1 Rhizomicrobium sp. | reverse complement strand
ACCCGGAACCACAGCATCTGGGTGACGACGGGCGCGCGGTGATCGGGGATCACCAGCACCTGCATGCCGTTCTGCAGCGCGAACTGGAACGTGTTGTTGCCGGTCTGGCGCGGATTGACGGGGGCGGGCTGGGACAGCTTGGCCCGGTTGGCGGAATTGGAAAGCTGGGCTCCCGCGGGCAGCGCCGCGCACAGCGCCGCCGTAATCGCGCCGAAGAGAAGCCTAGAACCAGTCAAACCAGCCGCCGCTCTTTGCTTTTTTCTTGGCGGCGGCGGCCGTGGCCGCCTTGCTGCCCTTGGCGACCTCGGCATCGGCGTTGATCGGCGTGCCCGTGTCGCGGGTGGCGGAGGTGTTCAGGATGCGGTCGGTGAAGCTGCGATCGGCATTCTGCACCGCGCGCTGATCGGCATTCAGCCGCGCGCGGATGGCGGGATCGCTGTTCTGCGCCTTGGCGTTGGCCAGCAGCATGCGCTCGCCCATGGTGTAGGTGCCCGGCAAACCGCTGGCTACGGTCTGGAGATCGGTATTGTTGAACAAAGCGAGTTCCGCATTGGTGGAGGGATCGCGGGTGTTGGACGGCGGCGCGCCCGGTGTCGGCGGACGCAGGTTGAAGTCGGGCGGAATGACCAGCGGCGCCTTGGTGGTGACGGCGAATTCGTCGGGCGACTTTTTCTGCAAGCCCGCGGCGGCGCGCAGGGACTCGCACCCGCTCAGCATTGTGGCGCAGAGACACAGGACCAGGGCGGTAGGCAGCAATTTCATCTCAGACCTCATGACCGGCATCTTGATGACCGGCGGGAACCTGGGGCTTGAGCACATCATACAGGATGGCCACGGCGCCCAGGGTGATCGCCACATCGGCGATATTGAAGACATACCAGTCATAGCCGAAGCCGTAAAAGTGGAAAAAATCCGCCACCTTGCCGTAGACCAGCCGGTCTACCAGGTTATTGCCCAACGCCCCGCCGATAATCAGGCCATAGCCGATGGCCAGGGCCCGGCTGGTGGCGCGCCACAAAAGCCAAGTCAGCACGGCCGGCGCGATTATTCCCGCCAACCCCACCAGCAGGAAAGTTCCCAGCCGCCCGGAGGCCGGAAACAGACCGTAGGAAACGCCCGAATTCCACACCATCACCAGGTTAAAAAACGGCAAGACAGGCACCGTCGCCCCGGGGGGCATTTGCGCGAACCCGGCGCCATACAGCATGTACAATTTGGACCCCTGATCGGCGATCACCGTCAAGGCCGCCGCGATCAGGCCGATTTCGCGCGGCTGCAATCTGGTCATGCCGGCTCCAAGGCGGCGACCGCGCCGGTGCAACGGTTGCAGAGATGGGTGTCGGCGCGGGTCTCTTCCAGCACGCGCCAGCAACGGGCGCATTTTGCGCCACCGGCCTTCGCGAACTTCGCCCCGGCACCCTTGATTTCCGCGATGGCGAAAAATCCGTCCAGCGACGCCGCGCTTTCGACCGAAGCGAGCGACGTAATGGCGATCTCCGCCAGATCGATGGACTCGAACAGCGCCTTGTCGGTGGGGTCGCAAACCATCAGGACTGGGGCTGCTTCCAGGGAGGAGCCGATGCTCTTGTCGGCGCGCGCCAGTTCCAGGGCGCCGGTCACCACCCGGCGCAACTCCCGGATACGCGCCCACTTCTTGACCAATTCCGCGTCGGCCCATTCCTTGGGTGCCGCGAAGAAATCGTTGAGATGCACGCTTTGGCCCATGCCGAAACGCGTGGTCCAGGCCTCTTCCATGGTGAAACAGAGGATGGGGGCGAACCAGGTGACGATGCGGCGGAAAATCTCGTCGGTGACGGTGCGCGCACTGCGGCGGCGCGCACTGGATGCGGCGTCGCAATAAAGCGAATCCTTGCGGATGTCGAAATAAAAGGCCGACAGATCGTTGGTGCAGAAGTTGAACAGGGTGGAATTGACCAGCCCGAAATCGAAATTCTCATAACCCTTGCGGACAAGGACATCGAGTTCGGCCAGCCGCGCCAGCATATAGCGCTCCAGCTCCGGCATTTTGGAGA
This sequence comes from Rhizomicrobium sp., assembly GCA_035279305.1. Classification (GTDB taxonomy): domain Bacteria; phylum Pseudomonadota; class Alphaproteobacteria; order Micropepsales; family Micropepsaceae; genus Rhizomicrobium. The sequence continues at coordinate 3,179 of DATEIA010000217.1, read as the reverse complement.
ATTCGATGCGTTCCTTCTCGTCAAAGCCGGACAGGTTGGCCAGCATGAAGCGGATGGTGTTGCGCAAGCGGCGATAGGCTTCGACATTGGCCTTGATGATGTCCTGGCCGATGCGCAGATCCTCGGTGAAATCGGAAGATGCCGCCCACAGCCGCAAAATCTCGGCGCCGTTCTTTTCGGCGATCACCTGCGGCGCCAGGGTATTGCCCAGGCTCTTGGACATTTTGCGGCCCTGCTCGTCCAGCACAAAGCCGTGGGTCAGGACCCCGCGATAGGGCGCGGTCCCGCGCGTGCCCACACTTTCCAACAGCGAGGATTGGAACCAGCCGCGATGCTGGTCGGAGCCTTCCAGATAGAGATCGGCGCGCTGGGCCTTGGGCCAGTTGGGATCGATCGGCTCTTCCACCACAAAGACATGGGTGGAACCGGAATCGAACCAGACGTCGAGAATATCGCTGACCTGCTCAAAGTCTTCCGGCTTGCGGCCCGCGCCCAGGAAACGCTCGGGGGGCGATGTGAACCAGGCGTCGGCACCCTCGGCCTCGAAGGCTTTTTCGATGCGCGTGAAAACGGCGGCATCGTTCAGCACCTGGCCGGTCTTCTTCTCGACAAAGATCGCCAAGGGCACGCCCCAGGCGCGCTGGCGCGACAACACCCAATCGGGACGCCCCTCCACCATCGAGCCGATGCGGTTTGCCCCGCGCGGCGGATACCATTTGGTTTCGCCGATCGCGGTCATGGCAAGCTGGCGCAGGGTCTTGCCGCCCATAAAGGGCTTGTCGATGGCGACAAACCATTGCGGCGTGGCGCGGAAGATCACCGGCGCTTTTGACCGCCAGCTGTGCGGATAGGAATGGCGCAAGGCACCCTTGGCCAGCAGCTTGCCGTGGCCGATCAATTCCTTGATCACCGCGCCATTGGCGTCGCCATCCTTGCCTTCGGGGGTGAGAATACGCTTGCCGGCAAACGCCGGCACATGCGGCGCGTAGGAGCCGTCGGGCTGCACCAGACTGAAGGCGTCGGGATTCTTGGCCGGATAGTCGCGGTCCATCCCCAGCATCAGCTCGAAATCGTCCTCGCCATGGCCCGGCGCGTTATGGACAAAGCCGGTGCCGGTGTCGGCGGTGACAAAGGCCGCCGGCAAAACCGGCACATCGAAAGTATAGCCCAAGCTGCGCAAGGGATGCGCCGCCACCAGCGATTTGAGTTCGTCCGCCGTGACGGTGCGAACCCGCGACAGCATCATCTTGGCATGCTTGGCCACCTGCTCGGCCAAAGTGTCGGCCAGCAAGAGTTGCTCGCTGGCCCGCGCCAGGCTGCCGTCGCTGGCATCGGCCACTTGGTACAGGCCGTAGGAAATGTCGGGCGAAAACGCGATGGCGCGGTTGCCCGGAATGGTCCAGGGCGTGGTGGTCCAGATCACGATGAAGGTATGCGCCAGTTCTGGTGATGATTTCACCAGCGGGAATTTCACATAGATCGTGGGCGACTGCTTCTCGTGATACTCGACCTCGGCATCGGCCAGGGCGGTCTTTTCCACCGGCGACCACATCACCGGACGGAAGCCGCGATACAATAGTCCATTTTCCACGAACTTCATCGCCTCGCGCGCGATCACCGCTTCGGCCTTGAAGTTCATAGTGGTGTAGGGATGTTCGAAATCGCCGATTTGGCCCAGCCGCTGGATCTGCGCGCGCTGCACATTCAACCAATGGCCGGCGAAGGCGCGGCACTCCCGCCGCAGCACATCCTTGGCGATATCGTCCTTGGCCTTGCCCTCGGCGCGGAACTTCTCTTCCACCTTCCATTCGATGGGAAGGCCGTGACAGTCCCAGCCCGGCACGTAAGGCGCGTCCTTGCCCAGCATGCCCTGCGAGCGCACCACAAAATCCTTCAGGATGTGGTTGAGGCCGGTGCCGGAATGGATGTCGCCATTCGCATAGATCGGACCGTCATGCAGAATGAAGAGAGGCCGCCCCTTCGCCCGCCTCCGCAGCTTGCCGTAGAGGTCGATCTGCGCCCAATGTGCCAGCCATTTGGGTTCAGCCTCGGGCAGGCCCGCCTTCATGGGAAAGTCGGTCGCGGGCAGGAACATGGTCGCCCGGTAATCCAGGGATTCGGCGGGTTTTTCGGGCTTTTCGGGCGTTTTGGACATGTTGAACCTGGGGGGCCGACGCTTCTAACAGGGGGCTCCCAGCCCGTCCACTCCACCCCGCTATTGGGGCGTTTTTCCCAGGATTTCCCGCGCCTTGACCGCGTCGGCGGCGATCTGGGCGATCAGGGCCTCCTGGCTGGGGAATTTCGCCTCGGGACGGATGTAGCGGATCAGCTCGACCGACAGATACTTGCCATACAGATCGCCGTCGAAATCGAACAGATGGGTTTCCAGCAGCGGCACGTCCACCTGATACATCGGCCGGATGCCGAAATTGGCGACGCCGTCATGGCGCGACACCACCTTGTCGCCATCCAAAATCGCCACCCGCACGGCATAGACACCGAAGGCCGGCGCCAAGCAGTGACCCAGATGCATGTTGGCGGTGGGAAAGCCCATCTTGCGGCCGCGCGCATCGCCATGCTCCACCCGCGCCTCGACCGCCCAGGCATGACCCAACAGCCGTGCCGCTTCCTCGGGCTTTGCCTGTTTGAGCAACTGGCGGATCAGGGTGGAGGAAATCTTCTCATCGCCGGAAGCAGTGACGGTGTCGAACGCGGTGACGCTGAAGCCTTCCTTCTCACCCAGAAGCGACAAGGTCGCCAGGTTGCCGGCGCGCTTTTGGCCGAATTCGAAATCATGCCCCACCACCACGCCGCTGATGCCAAGGCCCGCGACCAACACAGTCTGGACAAAATCCTGGGGCGCGCGGCGCGCCATCTCGCCATCGAAGGTCAGCGCGAACAGCGCATCCACCCCCAGATCCGCCAGCAAACGCGCCTTGGTGCGCAAGGGCGTGAGGCGAAAGGATTCGGGCCCCGCGGGCGTCGGCCCGCCCTCTTGACGAAGAGCCCGGAAATATTCCTGCGGATGAGGCTCGAAACTCAGCACCGCAAGGGGCGCGGCCCGCGCGCTTGCCTGCGCCTTGGCTTGCGCGATCAAGGCGCGATGGCCGCGATGCACGCCGTCGAAATTGCCGATGGCCACGACCGCGCCGCGGCAGGCGGCAGGCACTTCCTCGAAA
>DATEIA010000216.1:0-4812 GCA_035279305.1 Rhizomicrobium sp. | reverse complement strand
CGCCAAGGTGTCGCCGCATGTGCTGCGCCATGCCTTTGCCACCCATCTGGTGGAAGGCGGCGCGGATCTGCGCAGCGTCCAGACCCTGCTGGGCCATGCCGACATTGCCACCACCCAGATTTACACCCATGTGGCGCGCGACCATCTCAGCCGGGTGATGCGGGCGGCCCACCCGCTGGCGGTGGCCAAGCCCTCGAAGAAATCTGTATAAGACATTGTATTATAATGGTTATTCAGCCATTCCCTTTCCCCCATAGCTATGTCATTTTCCACCTCCATTGGCGGGTTGAGTTATGCACTATCTGGAATTCGAGCGTCCCATTGCCGAGCTGGAAGGCAAAATCGTCGAGCTGCGGAAGCTTGCCGAGGTCGATCCCAGCATGGATATCGGCGCCGAAGTCGAGCGTCTGGAAAATCGCGCCGGCACCATGGTGGCCGATACCTATGCCCGGCTGACGGCCTGGCAAAAGGTTCAGGTGGCACGCCATCCCGAGCGCCCGCATTTTCTGGATTACGCCCGGCGGATTCTCGAGGATTTCACGCCGCTGGCCGGCGACCGCAATTTTGGCGAGGACCAGGCGGTGGTGGCCGGTCTGGCGCGGTTTCGCGGCCGCCCCATCGCCTTTATCGGCCAGGAAAAGGGCAACGACACCCAAAGCCGGGTGAAGCACAATTTCGGCATGGCGATGCCGGAAGGTTATCGCAAGGCCGTCCGCATCTTCGAACTGGCCGATCAGTTCGGCCTGCCGGTGCTCAGCTTCTGTGACACGTCCGGCGCCTATCCCGGCGTGTCCGCCGAGGAACGCGGCCAGGCCGAAGCCATTGCCCGTTCGATCCAGGCGGGACTGTCGGTCCGCGCGCCCTTCATCGCCACGGTCATTGGCGAAGGCATGTCGGGCGGTGCCATCGCCATCGCCGCGGCCTCCCGCATCTATATGCTGGAGCATGCCATCTATTCGGTGATCTCGCCGGAAGGCTGCGCCTCCATCCTGTGGCGCAGCGCCGACAAGGCGCAGGACGCCGCCAATGCGCTCAAGATCACCGCTCAGGACCTGCATCAGCTGCGGGTGATCGATGCCATCGTGCCCGAGCCCATGGGCGGAGCGCACCGGGCGCCGCACCAGGCCATCGATGCCGTGGCCGACCAGATCGCGGCGGGCCTCAAAGAAATGGACGGCATACCGGGCGAAGAACTGCTGCGCCTGCGCCGCGCCAAATTTCTGGCGATGGGCCGCAACCTGTAAAACGCGCGCCGCGCTTAAGCGAGAAGCAGGTACGCTTCCTTCGCAAAACAAAAAGGCCCGGCTTGCCGCCGGGCCTTTTGTTTTTCTGGCTTCCGGCTCAGCGCGCCATCGATAGGCTGCCGTTCGGCACCCAACCCTTATTGTCGACTTCGTCGGTGACTTCCCGCCAGGCGCCATCGGTATTGCCGGTGGGATAAAGGATCATGCCGGGTTCGAGGTCGCGCACCACTTTGCCCTTCACATCGGGGCTGGCGCGCATCACGCCGGGACGCGACATGGTCACGGTGCGCTGCGGCGAATCGGTCTTGGCGTCGGTGGACAGGCCGCCCATGTCGCCCACCAGCTTGGTATAGGCGTCGATATAGGCGAGCGTGACCACCTGGCCGATGGCGGTGTTGGCATAGTTGGAAGCACCCGCCGCGCCGAACGCGCCCACGCCGAAGCCGCCAAGCCCGCCGCCGAAGCCGATATCGGTCTTGGAGCCATGACCTTGCGCCATCGCCTGCTGTTCGCTGGTGCGCACATTGGTGACGGTCAAGAGCACGTCAGCCGTCTTGGACGAGATATTGATGTTGGCGACAATGGCGCCGGCAAAGCCGCCCATAAAGCCGCCCAGCAATCCGCCGACATTGGTGCCGCTGGCATTGCCGTTCTTGGACACGATATCGGGAACCAGAATATAATCCGCCGCCTTGACTTGGCCGCCGCCGATATTGGAACCGCCCTGCAGCGCGCCGCCCGCCGCCAGCGCCCGCTCCTGTTGCGCCATTTCAAAACCCTTGCCGCGATCCAGCAGGGTGAAGCAGCCGGATTGGCGCACAAAAAGCTTCAGCAAGGCTTCCGGCGATTCCAGGCCCAGCCCTTCCCACCATCTGGTGTCGGGCTCGCGCACCGCCAAAGTGCCGATCTTGCGACTGCAAGTGGGAATCTGCGCCTGTTTTTCGGCGGTCTTTTCGCCGATCGAAGCCGCATAAGTCGGAAACGCCCCAAACGGCATCGCCGCCACCGATAGCATAGCCGTCATGGCAATGCTCTTGCCCAAACGCATGGTACACCCCTTGATTATTCAGCCCGCCCTGGCGGGCGAATTTCGCCCTCACTGCGGACAAGCGCCCGCGCGGCGCAGATTATCCCACGGCAAAAATTCCGCAATAGTTTCAGCATACAAATGAGGCGGTGCGGAGAATGGTTACCACCAGCCCCGCCATTGTCCGCGCAGCGGACTTACCACCAGCCCCGCCATTTAAACCACATCAAGGGAATCAGCCCGCTGAGCAGGATGGTTACCAGGGCGGCGGGATAGCCCAAATGCCAGGAAAGTTCCGGCATGAAATGGAAATTCATCCCCCAGACGCCGGCCATCAGCACCGGGGGAATACCCACCACCGACCAGATGGTCATCACCTTGAACAGGTCGTTCTGCTCGGTGGCGATAAAGCCCAGATCGGCGTCCAGCAGGAATTGCAGCTTATCGGTGAGGTGGACCTCATACTCGTTCAACGACTGTACATCGCCGGCGGCCATTTTCAGCCGCGCCTTGACGCCCGCTTCCAGCCAGCCATCGTCTTGTTCGATGATGAAAGGCATGGCGCGCTGCAGCACCAGCAGGGTGTCGCGGATATGGCTGAGCCTTTCGCCCATGTCGCCGATCTCCACCAATATATCGCGCAGCATGCGGTTCACCTGGGAGACATTGCTCTGCTGCATCTCCTGCATTTCCTTGTGGAAGATGCGCTGGGAAATCTTCAGCGCCTCGGCGCGCAATTCCTCCAGCCGGTCGGCGCCATAGTCGATCAGCGCCTCGATGATAACCATGAAAATGTCGGGGGCGCTACGCGGGCGCCGCTCCACCCGCTTGGTGATGGCGTCGAAGGTGTGAATCTGGGCGAAGCGGATGGTGACCAGCAAGTCCTGGGTAAAGACAAAGCCCAGCGGTGAGGTTTCGTCCTCGCCATTGCCCGGCTTCTTATGCGGCGTCACCGGAACCGAAATGGTGTAGATCCCGTCCTCGTATTGCAATCGGCTGGAGAATTCGATTTCCTCCAACTGCTCGCGCGGCGGGATATCGAGTTGGTAATCGCTGCAGGCCTTGCCGATCTCTTCATGGGTGGGATTGAAGAGGTCCACCCAGACCAGTTTGCCGCCGGATTGATGTTCTGTCAGCACGCGCCCAATCTCCCGCTCGCATCATAACGCGCGAAAACTACGACGGACGCAACCGTCCTCGCGCAGATGACGGCGCTGTGGCTAGCGTAGAGCGCCGTGGCAATGTTTGTATTTCCGTCCGGAGCCGCACGGGCAAGGCGCGTTGCGCTGGACCTTGTCCCAAGTGCCGGGATTGTTGGGGTCCACCGCCGGGATATCGTCCTGCCACGTTCCGGGCTGCTCGACTTCATTTTCGCCGGTCAGCGGATTGATGTGGGTCGCATGCATCTGGGGCAGGGGCGTCTGCTCCAGCGGCGGCACGGGCCCGGTCTGAATCTGCACATGCATCAGTTGGCGCACCACTTCGGTGCGCAGCTTGGCCAGCAGGGTCTGGAACAGTTCGAAGGCATCGCCTTTATACTCGTTCAGCGGGTCGCGCTGACCATAGCCGCGCAAACCCACATACTGGCGCAAGTGATCCAGGTCGACGATATGCTCGCGCCAATGATGATCCAGCGTCTGCAGCAGGATCGCCTTTTCCACATAACGCGTCACCTCGGTGCCATATTCCACGGTGCGGGCGGCGGCGCGGGCTTCCACCGCCTTCAAGATGCGCTCGCGCACTTCCTCCTCGGCAATGCCTTCTTCCTTGGTCCAGTCCACCACCGGCAGGTCGATGCCGAAAATGTTGCCCACCTCGTTCTGCAGGCCGATTGCGTCCCATTGCTCGGCATAAGCTTTTTCCGGGATGTGGCGCTCGACCAGCATCTCCACCACTTCCTCGCGGAAATCGGCGATCTGGTCAGAGACGTCTTGCGAAGACATGATCTCGCGGCGCTGCTCGAAGATCACCCGGCGCTGGTCGTTCAGCACATCGTCATACTTCAGGATGTTCTTGCGGATTTCGAAGTTGCGGGCTTCGACCTTCTGCTGCGCCTTTTCCAACGCCTTGTTGACCCAGGGATGGGTGATGGCTTCGCCGGGTTCGAGTCCCAGCCGGGTCAGGATGGCGTCCATCCGCTCCGAGCCGAAGATGCGCATCAGGTCGTCCTGCAGCGACAGGAAGAATTTGGAAGCGCCGGGATCGCCCTGGCGTCCCGAGCGGCCGCGCAACTGGTTGTCGATGCGCCGGCTTTCATGGCGTTCGGTGCCGATCATATAGAGGCCGCCGGCGGCCAGCGCCTTCTGCTTGTTGACGGCAACTTCGGCGCGGATGGCATCGCTCTGGGTCGCGCGCTCACTTTCATCGGCGATGGCGGCGAGTTCCTGCTTGATGCGCATTTCGGCATTGCCGCCCAGCTGGATGTCGGTGCCGCGGCCCGCCATGTTGGTGGCGATGGTCACCGCGCCCGGCACGCCGGCCTGGGAAACGATAAAGGCTTCCTGTTCGTGGTAGCGGGCGTTGAGCACATGGTGCTGGATC
>DATEIA010000215.1:0-6801 GCA_035279305.1 Rhizomicrobium sp. | reverse complement strand
GAGGCGACCAGCGCGCTGGACACCGGCACCGAACGGGAAATCCAGAGCGCGCTGAACGAAATTTCGCGCAATCGGACCTCGCTGGTGATCGCCCATCGCCTGTCCACCGTGGTCGATGCCGATGAAATCCTGGTGCTGGACCATGGCGAGATCATCGAGCGCGGCCGCCATTCCGAGCTTTTGGCCCTGGGCGGCCACTATGCCTCCATGTGGAACAAGCAGCGCGAAGCCGCCGCCGCGCGCGAGAAGTTGAAGGAAGTCGAAAACGATCCGGACGTGGCGCCCGGCATCGCAAAGACTGAGCCAGTCTAGCGCCGCCGGAGTCTTCGGCGGGGATCAATCGGTGAGACCCGCTTTGTGAAGTGCAGCACGGGATCGAAATCGAATCCGCGCGCAACGTTCTCGCTGCTCTTCTCCGGCATCCTCTGGGCAGTCGCATTTTTGTGATAGCCATTCAAGATCGGCAGGGTCCAGCCAAAGCGCAACTCTTCCCTTGTTACGCTCAGCGTCATCGTCAGTAGGTCGAATGTCGTTTTGCATGTCGCCAATCTAGTTGATTAACCAACGGTCGCAATTGAGATGAAGCTCAAGCATGAGGACTCCTCAATGGCGCGAGGGATTTTGGCCGATGAGCAGGAGCGCGCGCGGAGCGTGCTTAACGCACGTGAGCACGCGCGACGCACTCAGCGGGCAAAAGACCTGCGCCCTTATATGATCTCAACCCGGTCCACTTCCACGCCTTTGTTACCCTGGCGTGTCGAATAGCGGATGCGCTGCTCCGGCTCCACCGCTTGCACGCCCGAACGGCGAAGCGCGCTGGCATGGAGGTAGATGTCGCCGCTGCCGCTGTCGGGCATCACAAAACCGAAACCCTTCTGGTCGTTGAAGAACTTGACCTTGCCTTCGACCATGGGACCGGACGGGCCGCTGGCACGCTGCCCGCCATAGCCGCCGCCCCCGCCAAAGCGATCGCCACCACCGCCGAAGCGGTCGCCGCCGCCGAAATCGCGGCGCGGGCCGCGACTGGGCGCTTCCGCCGTGGAGACGTCGACACTGTGAACCGAAACCACTTGCAGGCCGCGCTGGCTGTCGGCGAGGTCGCAGACAATCGTCGTGCCCGGCGGCACATCGCTGTGACCCGTCGCCTGCAACGCGGAGGCGTGACAGAAGGCATCGCCGCCATTGTCGAGTGTGATGAAACCGTAACCCTTGGTGGCGTTAAACCACTTCACCTTGCCCTTCGCAGAGGCCTGCGAAATGGATTTCTCATTCCCATATGCCATTGTGAACCGACGCTGCTCGCCCCTGCCGGTTTGGACACCCCGCGCCGCCCCCCGTCCGGCCGCGCGAGGGCAACTGCGACATGATGACTACAGAAACCCCCGACCCGCAACCGGGTTAACAGCAGAAATGTTAGGCCCCTCATTGTGCGGCGCAGCAAAAATGGGTTGACTTCGGGGGCGAATACCCCGATAAGCCCCCCATCCGTTGCGACCGCACTAGGCGCTTTTTGAGCGCTGCCACCGCCGGATCTTAGCTTTGACCTCCGTTCCCTCCAGTGTGCGTGGAAGACGGCAACCAGCCGTAAACCCGCGCCTATTGGCGCGTTCCCACGGTTTTTAAGGACTTTTGTGACTGACGTGACTTTTGAATCGCTTGGCGTTGCCGAGCCGATCCTCCGTGCCCTATCGGCGGAGAATTACACCAAACCCACCCCCATCCAAGCCCGCGCCATTCCGGCCCTCCTGTCGGGCCGTGACTTGCTCGGCATCGCCCAGACCGGCACCGGCAAGACGGCGGCTTTCGGCATCCCCCTGCTGCAGAAGCTGTCCATCGGCCATGTTCCGCCGCAGGCCAGGCAAGCCAAGGCGCTGATCCTGGCGCCAACCCGCGAGCTGGCGGTGCAGATCGAGGAATCCTTAAGGACCTATGGCCGTTTTCTCAATCTCAAGCTGACCGTGATCCTGGGCGGCGTGAACCAGAACACCCAGGTCCGCAACATGTCCAAGGGCGTGGACATACTGGTGGCGACACCGGGCCGCCTTTTGGACCTGGTGCAGCAGAAGCACATCAACCTTGGCGCGGTGAACAGTTTCATCGTGGACGAGGCCGACCGCATGCTCGACATGGGCTTCATCCGTGACGTGCGCAAGCTGGTGGCGATGCTGCCGCGCGAGCGTCAGTCGATGCTGTTCTCCGCCACCATGCCGGACGACATCGTCAAGCTGACCCACGACATGCTGCGCCAGCCCGAGCGGATCGAGGTCGCCCCCCAGGGCAAGACCGCCGACCGTATCGAGCAGAAGCTTTATTTCGTGCCCATGCCGCAGAAGCGCCAGCTGCTCAGCGAACTGCTGAAGGATCTGGCGATGAACCGGGTGATCGTTTTCACCCGCACCAAGCATGGCGCCAACCGCGTCGCCGAGCATCTGTCACGCACCGGCGTGGTGGCGGAAGCCATTCACGGCAACAAGTCGCAGAACGCGCGGCAACGGGCGCTGGACATGTTCAAGACCGGCAAGGCGCGGGTTCTGGTGGCGACCGACATCGCCGCGCGCGGCATCGATATCGACGACATCAGCCATGTGGTGAATTTCGAACTGCCCAACGAGCCGGAATCCTATGTCCACCGCATCGGCCGCACCGCGCGCGCCGGCGGCCAGGGCATCGCCATCAGCTTCTGCGATGCTTCGGAACGCGCTTATCTGCGCGACATCGAACGCATCATCCGCATGAAGATCGAGCCGGTGGCGCACGAGCTGCCGGAATTGACCGAGGAACAGCGCAAGCAGCAGGAAGAGCCGCGGCGTCCCCATGGGCACTCCCACAACCATCGGGGTCATGGCAAGCCGCATGGCCACAAGCCTGGCGGACATGGCGGCCACCGCGAAGGCGGCGAGGCCCACAATCCTCACGCCCCCAAGAAGCGCAACGGCTCGCGTCCGCATTGGCATCGCGGTAAGGACAAGAAGAGGGAAAGCGCGGCTTGATAGCCGAAGGAGCGCCCCTTCAAATATTTGTCGACGGCGACGCCTGCCCGGTAAAAGCGGAAGTCGAAAAGGTGGCGGCCCGGCACGGCTTGGCCGTCACCATCGTCAGCAATGGCGGACTGCGCCCTTCAGCCAATCCGCGCCTGCGCCACGTCACCGTGGCGGAAGGGGCGGACGCCGCAGACAACTGGATCGCCGACCATATCGCCGCCGGCGATATCTGCATCACCGCCGACATTCCCCTGGCGGCGCGCTGCCTGGACAAGGGCGCGCGTGTGCTGGCTCCCAATGGCAAGTCCTTCACCCAAGACGGTATTGGCATCGCGCTGGGAATGCGGGAACTTAGCCGACATTTGCGCGAACTTACGCCCGGCGGGCAGACCCATCATGCCGGCTTCGGCAAACAGGACCGGTCGCGATTCCTGAGTGAACTGGAAAACTGCATCGCGGCGCTGAAACGCGCGCGCCAGGCTTGATACCAGGTGCGCGCCTAATCGCGCCCTTCCCGAAGTTTCCTCTTCTTCAAAGCTTTCTCCGCCCTGGCTTTTGGCGAGGACGGACCGGTGTCATTCTTCAGATACCACCAGATCACCAGCGCGATGGTGACGGTTCCCAGCGCGTACCATGCTCCGCTCATACCGTAAGCTCCTGTCTGGCCCAATCCCGGACCTGCGATGCCGATGCCGGGATGCCGCCCAATTCACCCGTGAAAAAAGCCAGATACGCGTCAATCCAGGACAAAAACCGGTCCACATCGGCTTGATTGCGGGTGTAAGGCGTGCGGCCCGGCGAGAGCGACGGGCTGTGATAGCTGATGGCAAAAACGCGTTGGCCCGCCCAATACAGGGTTCTTGTCAATTGCTGGGCCTCGTCCAGGCTATGGCCTTCCGGCGAGATGCGGGCGCGGTAGAGAAGACGGGTTCGTGCCAGGATGGCCGGCAGTTTGGCAAGCCGGCTCAAGGGGGAGGTGAAAATGCGATTGGAAGCGTCTTGGAAAACGCGCAACGGTCCCACCATGCTGGCGGTTACCGGAATTTCGAGAATCCGTTTCCCGGAACCCAACCAATAGGGCTGGGACGGCGCGTTGGAATAGTCGGGGCTGGAAGGGGTGATCGCCGGACCGGGCAGGACGCTGCAGTCGATGTCATAACCGAATTGCTGGAGCAGGCGAATGGTATCGGGGCCCGCGCCGTAACGCCCGGTTCGAAACAATCTTGGCCGGACTCCGAAATTTCTTTCGATGGTCGTGGTGAGGCTTTCCATTTTCCGCGCTTGCAGCTCGTAAGGCAGGTTGCAGGCAAAGGAGTTGGTTTCACCGACGGACTCTTCGAAGGGGGGGGTTACCCAGGGATGAAGCTGCGCGCCGATTTCACACTGCCCGGCAGCTGCGAATTCGCGCAACGGACCATAGCCCTGTTCTTGCGATGCAACCGGGTAGTCCACGGCATAGGTGGGCACCAGGCCATAACGCCGGAATATCGCCTGGGCCCGTTCCTGCGCGTTAATATTTGTGACGGAATTGTTGGCGGTTGCGAAGGGCGCGCTCCAATCGAATTCCTCCTCCGCATCGATGATGCAGATCACCATGGGCGCAGAACTAGGCAGGAAAACGACATCGTGCCGGTTGGCCGGCAACATGGCACTGTGTTGCCCCGCGCCGTTGGAATCAGCCATATCGCCTGTTCGAACTTGGCTTGTCATGAATTCCAAATTATGAGTCGACATCTTCAGGCCGGCCGGACCGGGGATATTCGTCAGCTTTTAACGAGTTTTCGACAATTAAGCTTTTATACTCTAGCATCCGAGTTAACACCACGTATTCGGACCGGGTCCCCAGACGAGGGCGTTTATCCCGTCGTGCTAAACCAGGAATTTTGACGTAAGAGCGATGGCGTTTCCGAGGATTTGCGCAGTCATTCCGGCCCACAATTCTCAGGCAACCCTCGGGCGGGCTCTTGCATCCGTGCGTGCGCAAACCCTGCCGGTTTCCCAGCTGGTCGTGGTCGACGATGCCAGCACCGATTCCACCGCCGAAGTCGCCAGAAGTTACCAAGGCCTAAACGCCGACGTCGTGCGGCTGGACAAGAATGCCGGTGCCGCGGCCGCGCGCAACCGGGGCGTCATGGAGGCGAATACCGAACTGGTTGCTTTTTTGGATGCCGATGACGAATGGCTGCCAACCAAGCTTGAAAAGCAAGCCGCGGTGATCGCGGCAAATGACAAGGTTTCTTTCGTGTCCTGCGGCTCCGACCTGATCTCGCCGGATGGCGTCAATACCGGTGACATCTATCGCGGCCAAGCCGTGGTCACGGGAAATTTGGCATGGAAAGCGCTTCTTTCAGACAACTATATCACCACCCCTTCGGTGCTGGTCTGGCGTGACCAGATGCAAAGGGCCGGTTGTTTCAACCCGAATCTGAAGATCGCGGAAGACCAGGACATGTGGATCCGGCTGGCGGCGAACGGCGAACTGGGTTATGTGCATGAAAGCCTGGTGCATGTGCATGCGCGCCGGACCAGTCTTTCGGCGGGATCGTTCAGCGATCAGTTGGCTTATACCTTGCCGATGATCGAAGGGCATATCGCGCGCTTTTCCGTCCAGCTCTCTTCCCGGGAAATCGAGAACATACTTGGCCGGCGGCTTCTGCGCCTCGGTCAGCTCGCTTTTCACCGTGATGCACCCAAGGCTGGTCGGGCCCTCATCTGGCGCTCCATTTCCTTGGGTTACAAGCCCTGGGAAGGGATGCTCTTCCTGGCAACCACAAACCCTCTCGCACTATGTCTCAAACAAGCACTCTTACGTCGCTGAACCGCTGGGCGCGGGGCATGGCGAAGTCGGCGGCCGCCCGCACGGGCGGCGTGAGGCTGTATCACCGTTTGCGTGACCGCGAAGCACTCACGGTCGTCATGCTGCATCGGGTTTTGCCAAAAGCGATGTATGCGGAGCATGACCCCGATCCGGATTACACCCTCTCGACCGGCGTGCTGGAATGCCTGGTGCGGTTTCTGCGCGCCAACTACACGATTGTCGGATTGCCGGAACTTCTGGAGGCGCGGCGCGGGACGCGCCCACTTCCGCCGCACCCGCTGTTGATAACCTTTGACGATGGTTGGGACGACAATGTGCGCTATGCGGCGCCGATCCTGGCGGCGCAGGAGGCGCCATGGGTCCTGTTCGTCGCCGCCGGCGCGGTCGCCACGGGTGCGCCATGGTGGCAGGAGACCTTGTTGCAGGCTTTGCGTAGCCGCCGCGCGTCGTATCGGGATCTGTGGAACATGGCCATAGCCGGAACCGGCGCGGATCAGGAGCCTTGCGACAATCGCGAATTGGCTCTGTTGATGGCCTATGGCGCGCTGGAGCCGGAGCGCCGCGACGGCTTGCTGGCCCGCGTGCATGAGCGCAAATCCGGTGCGGACATGGCCGATTGGAACGGACTGCGTGGCCTGCTGGGCGGCCATGTCAGCATCGGCGTCCATGGTTTCAGCCATTTGCCCCTCACCATGATCGACAATCCGGAGCAGGATCTGCTTCAGGCGCGGGAATTGGTGCGTTCCAATCTCGGCCCGGCCTCCGTCATCAGCATGTCGTTCCCCCATGGCCGGTATGACGCGAAAGTTCTGGCGGCGACGCGTGCGTTGGGCTTTGAGCTGATATTTACCAGCGACGCGGTGCTTAATGCCTGTCCTGGGGGGTGGTTGCCTTATGACAGGATTGGGCGCATTTCCGTCGAGGCGGCCAATGTCTGCGATCCGTGGGGAGCGTTCGACGCGGGCCGGGCCGAGCGCTGGTTGATGTTGCGTAAGCGGCAAA
>DATEIA010000214.1:0-3963 GCA_035279305.1 Rhizomicrobium sp. | reverse complement strand
GGCCATGACGCAACTGCGCACGGTCGGCGCGCTGTATGCGGCCGTCGCGCTGATGGCGTCGCTGCTGCCCTTGGGTCTGCCCTCTATCATGTGCTTGGTGGCGGAAGGCCTTCCGGCTCAGAAGCGATCGGGCGCGATCGGCATCATTTACGCGGTGGCCGTCGCACTGTTTGGTGGCACGGCGTCTTTGGTGGTGACATGGCTAACGAAAGTCACCGGCTCGCCACTGGCACCGGCCGGCTATATGTGCGCCGCGCTGGCGTTGGGTGTCTGCTGCATGTTCGCCCTGCGTGAAACGGCGCCGGTCAAGACGGGTGGCTGACGGCGCTTTCGTGCCAATGCCGCAACAATATCCCTTCCAGCAGCGATAGCGCGGCGAAGATCGCCACGCCGGTCACGGCCAGCAAGGCGAGCGCCGCGAATAGCGTGGCGATCTCCAGCCGGTTGCCGGATTCCACGATCCGCCAGGCCAGTCCGGTGGCGGTGCCGCTGCCCGCCACGAATTCCGCCACCACCGCGCCGATCAAAGCCAGGCCGCCTGCGGTCTTCATGCCGGACAGCAGATAGGGCAGGGCGGTGGGCAGGCGAATGCGCCACAGAATCTGCATGCGTGAAGCGCCATAGAGCCGGCTGAGATCGATCAGATTGAAGTCCGCCGATTGCAATCCCAAACTCGCGCCCGCCAGGATGGGAAAGAACGCGACCATGGTGGATATGATCACCAGCGCCAGATTGATCTGCTCGAATCCGACCCAGATCAGGATCAGGGGCGCGATGGCGACCACCGGCGTCACCTGCAGGATCACGGCATAAGGATAAAAGGTGCGTTCCAGAAGCTTGCTTTGCGAAAAGGCTATAGCGGCGGCGACACCCAGTACGGTCGCGGCCAAAAAAGCCTCCAGCGTCACGATGAGGGTTGCGGCCAGCGCCGCCATCAGGGACGCGAAATTGTCCAGGAAGGCGCGGGCGATGGCGGACGGCGCCGGCAACACATAGGGCGGCACCTGCCAGTGCGCCACCGCCCATTCCCAGGTGCCCAGCAGCAGCAGCGCGACCATCGCAGGCAGCGCGATATCGAAAAGCCGTTTCATGCCGCCATCGTGCTGGTTAGAGCTTCGCTGATGGCGCGCTGGGCCTGGATGGTGGGCGGCGAAAGTCGCGTGTCGCGCCCGGCCGCAAGCAGGATGTCGGCAGCCACGCGTCCCGGGCGTGGTGTCATCACCAGCACGCGCTGAGACAGATAGCTGCTCTCGGCGGCGCTGTGGGTGACGAACAGCACGGTGAGACCGTCTTCGCGCCACAGCCGCTGCAGGTCATCGCCCAAAGCGTGGCGGGTGATTTCATCCAGGGCGGCAAAGGGCTCATCCAGCAGCAGCAATCTGGGACGTGCCACCAGCGCCCGCGCCAGCGAGACGCGCATCTTCATGCCGCCGGACAATTCACGCGGATAAGCATGTTCGAAACCGTTAAGGCCGGCGCGCGCCAGGGCTTGCCAGGCGCGGTCATTGGCTTCGCCCCGTGGCACATGCTTTAGGTCCAGCGGCAAGCGCGCGTTGGTCAGCGTATCCGCCCAAGGCATCAAGGTTGGCTCCTGAAACACAAAAGCGGTTTCCGGCCTGCCATCTGGATAGATGACCGTCCCGGCATCGGGTTCCAGCAAACCCGCCGCCAATCGCAAAGCGGTGGATTTGCCGCAGCCGCTGGGTCCCACAAGAGAAACAAATTGGCCGGCGGGAATTTGGAACGTCAGTCCGTCCAGCGCCTGGGTGCTCCCTTCTTTTTGAGTCGAGGCGAAACGCTTGCCCACTTGCGATAGAGACAGAAGCGTCACTGAAAATTCTGCCAGGTGGCGCGCATGAAACTCAGGTCATAGGCTTTGGTGTAATCCAGTCCCTTGGGATAAAGCCCCAGCGACGACATGGTGTCGTAGAAACGTTTCCACTGCACCTGCGTCATGCGCCCCAGCCCAAAAGTCTTGCCGTCGCCGCTGAGCAGCAGCTCGTGTTTTTTCATCTTGTCCAGCGCCTGGGCCAGGATGGCGTCGGTGATATCGGGATTTTGCCGTCTGATCAGCGCATTTGCCTTTGCGGGGTCGTTCAGATAACGCAGCCAGCCGTCGCGGCTGGCATCGACAAAGGCCTGCACCGCCTTGCGGTTGGTGTCGATCCACTTTTGCGGCACCAGCACCATATTGGCATAGCCGGGATAGCCGTAATCGGAGAGCAGAAAAATCTTGGGCGTGAAATGCGCCTGTTGCTGGATCGTGTAGGGCTCGCTGGTGAGATAGCCTTCCTGAATGGCATTGGGGTCCAGGATGAAGGGCGCCAGATTGTAGGTGTATTTGCGGATCTGTTTGTCGCTGAAGCCGAACTTGGCCCTCAGCCAGGGCCAGAAGGCGCTCATGGTCGCCGCCGAAACCAGCACCGGCTTGCCACGCATATCGGCCAGGCTGTTGATGTCGCGGCGCGGGTGGCTGATCAGGACTTGCGGATCCTTTTGGAAGATCGCCATCACCGCCCGCACCGGCACACCGGTCCGCACCATGTTCAGCGAGATGAAGCTGTTGGAGCCCATGCCGAAATCGGCCGCCCCGCCCGCCAACAGCTGAGGTACATTCACATCCGGTCCGCCCTGGATGATCTTCACGTCCAACCCGCGCTTGGCGTAAAGACCGTCGGCCAGCGCCTGGTAGAAGCCGCCATGCTCGGCTTGTGCTTTCCAGTCGGTGACAAAACGGACAGTGGTTGCGGCCGAAGTCGGCCGCGCCGAGGCGGCCAAGCCGGCCGAAATGAGAGCGGAAGAGATAAAAAACCGGCGGCGGATCATGCCGGTCTTATAGCAGAATTTTTGGGGCGCCTCGCTCAAGCTCGGCGCGTTCGGCACTCAAATCGGTTCACCGAACCGATTTGACCGGCAGAGCCGGTCGTGCCTCACCGGCCGGAATCGCCCGGCCGTGGCGGCGGCGGTTTGTCCTCATCATCGCCGTCGCCGAACAGCCAGCCCAGCAAGCCGCCGCGATGTTTGCGCCCGGGCCGGCTGGACTGGGGTTCTTCGGGCGGCAATTCGGGAATGCGGCTCAGGCTTTCGTCGTCGCGGCCATCCCATTGCGCACCGAAGGCGACCAGCTCGGTTTCCGGCGGCGGTTGTACGGATCTGTCCAGCGGGCGGTAGGGCATGCTCTGCTCGGCGGCCAGCATGGCATCGCGCCAGATATAGGCCGGCAAGGTCCCACCCGTCACACCGCGCGTCGGCGAGGAATCGTCATTGCCCACCCAGGCGGCGGCGACATAGTCGGTGGTGAAGCCGACGAACCAGGCGTCATGGGAGTCCTGGGTGGTGCCGGTTTTGCCGGCGGCCTCACGCCCATGCAGCGAGGCATAGCCTCCGGTGCCGCCGATCACCACGCCATAGAGCATGGCGGTGAGGTCTCGGTTCACGCTTGCTTCGATCACGCGCGGCGGCTGCGGTGCGCGGCGCTGATAGACCGGCTTGCCCGCGATATCCACTTGCGTGACCATGTAAGGCGATACGCGATGGCCGCCATTGGCGAACGTGGCATAGGCGGCGGTCAACTCCAGGGGCGTCACCTCGTTGGTGCCCAGCGCCAGCGAGGCATTGGCTTGCAGCGGCGAGGTGATGCCGGCGCGCTTGGCCGCGGCCACCACATTGGGCACACCCACTTCCTGCGCCAGGTTGACGGTGATGGTGTTGACGCTGTGGGCCAGCGCGTCCGCCAAGGTCAAGGTGCCATAGCTCTTGCCGCCGAAATTGGTGGGGCGATAGCCGCCAATATCCACGGCTTCGTCATCGCGGGTTTCCCAGGGACTGATGCCGGCTTCCAGCGCCGCCAGATAGACGAACGGCTTGAAGGCCGAGCCTGGCTGGCGATGCGCCTGGGTGGCGCGGTTGAATACCGAATCCCGGTAATCGACGCCGCCGATCATGGCGCTGACCGCGCCATCG
>DATEIA010000213.1:0-12637 GCA_035279305.1 Rhizomicrobium sp. | reverse complement strand
GCACCGCCATTGGCGCCGACAATGCGCGCCATGCGGCGCGCAGCGTCGAGGCCGATTATGCCGACGCCTATTACGGCTGCATGCACCAGGACCAGCGCCAGGCGGCCTATTACGACGATGACGCGCCGCCGCCTCCGGCCTATGGCTATGGTTATGGTTACGCGCCGCCACCGCCGCCGGTCTATTATTATCCGCGGCCTTATTACGGCTATTACCCCTATTACGGCCCGAGCCTGTCTTTCGGGTTCGGTTTTGGCGGAGGCCATCGTGGCTGGGGCCATCGGGGTTGGCGCCACCATTAGGAACAAGTTGCACTTTTGCGCCGGAGCGGCCGGGACGGTATGGTCCCGGCCGTTTTCTTTAAGGTCGCCCAAGGTCATCCCATGTCGCCGAAAACCAATCCGTCCAAGCTTAATCCCTTGCAGTTGCGCACCCTCACCTTGCTGCAGGCCATTGCGCAAATTCCAGGCGCGTCCAATGCCACGCCGGAAGGCGACACCGCCATCACCCAGTTCCCCCACGCCCATGGCGATCACTTTCATCTTGGCGATGCGACGGTGCGCGCCAGCGATGCCACCGGCCTGGAAAATGAAAATGTCTGGAATGCGCTCGCCCGCAAGGGGTTGATCAAGTGCGAATGGCCGAACCGGATCGCGCTGACGCCGGCGGGCATGGCTTACGAGACCGGCATTGCCGATCAGATCCTGCATCAGGGCGGACATCATTGAACACTAAGAAAAAACGCCGCTTGGCTTTCGCCGCCGCTTTGCTGCTGGCGGGTGCGGCTGTGGCCGGTGTGGTCGTCTATGGACTGGGCCAGAATACCATGTATTTCCGTAGCCCCAGCGACGTGGCGGCTAGAATGGTGGGCGAGGGCGTTGCCTTCCGCCTGGGCGGGCTGGTGGAAAAGGGCAGCGTCCAGCATGGCGCGGGCGCGAACGTGCATTTCCGCGTCACCGACGGCAAAAGCAGTGTTCCCGCCGATTTCAATGGCGTGTTGCCGGCCTTGTTCCGCGAAGGCCAGGGCGTGGTCGCCACCGGCCGGATGGACTCGCAGGGCACATTCGTCGCAAATGAAGTGCTGGCCAAGCATGATGAGAAATATATGCCGCCGGAAGTGGTGGATGCCTTGAAGCGCAGCGGACGCTGGCAGGAGGGCTCGCGATGATCGGTGAGCTGGGGCAAGTATCGCTATGCTTTGCGCTGGCTTTGTCGCTGGTGATGGCGGCGTCGGGCCTGATGGGCGCTGCCGCTCCGGCTTCCGTCGCACGCAGGGTCGCCACCAGTTCGGCCATGGGCCTGCTGGTCTTTGTGGCTTTGGCTTTCGGGGTTTTGACCTACGCCTTTGTCGTTTCCGATTTCTCGGTCGCGCTGGTAGCCAACAACAGTCACACCCTCAAACCGCTGGTCTATAAAATCAGCGGCGTGTGGGGAAATCATGAAGGCTCCATGCTGTTGTGGGTGCTGGTGCTGGCGCTCTATGCCGCCATGGTGGCGGGCTTAAAGCGCGGCGGCGAACGGTTGACCAGCGCGGCGCTGGGCGTGCAGGGCCTGATCGCGGCCGCATTCCTGCTTTTCATTCTTTTTACCTCCAATCCCTTCCTGCGGCTGGACCCTACGCCGTTCGAAGGCGCGGGCCTCACGCCGCTATTGCAGGATCCCGGATTGGCGATGCATCCGCCCATGCTTTACGTGGGCTATGTCGGGCTTTCCGCTTGCTTCTCTTATGCCGCCGCGGCGCTTCTGGTGCGCGAAGCGGCCATCGCGAACAATTGGGCGCGGGCGGCGCGGCCTTTGATCCTGATGGCCTGGATCGCGCTGACCGCTGGTATCGCGCTGGGCTCCTGGTGGGCCTATTACGAATTGGGCTGGGGCGGTTTTTGGGGCTGGGACCCGGTGGAAAATGCCTCGTTGATGCCCTGGCTGATCGCCACGGCGCTGCTGCATTCGGCGCTGGCGACGGAAAAGAGCGGCGCCTTCCGCACCTGGAGCCTGCTGCTGTCCATCGCAGGATTTTCCATGTCGCTGATCGGAACGCTGCTGGTGCGTTCCGGGTTGATCACCTCCGTGCATGCTTTCGCCAACGATCCCACCCGCGGGCTCTTCATCATGGTGCTGATTTTCTTCGCCGTCGGCGGGGCGCTGGCCTTATTCGCTTGGCGGGCGCCCGGCTTGCGGGTCGGCGCGGCCTTCGCGCCGGTGAGCCGCGAAACCACGCTGTTGCTCAACAACGTCTTCCTGGTGGCGGCTTGCGCCTGCGTCTTTGCCGGCACGCTCTATCCGATGGTGCTGGATGCGCTGGGCGGCACCAAGATTTCCGTGGGCCCGCCTTATTATGCGCTCACCTTCGCGCCCATCTTCTTAGCCCTGATGGTATTGGTGCCGTTCGGGCCGCAGCTGGCATGGAAGCGCGGCGACCTGAGAGCGACGTTGCGGGCGCTCTATCCCGCGCTAGGTCTGGCGGCGATCGCGGCCGTGGTGGTGCTGGCGCTGGTCAGCCCGCGCGGCGTCGCCGCGACCAGTGCCTTCGCCGTGGCGGGCTGGCTGATCGGTGCCTCTCTCATCGACATACGCAGGCGCAAGGGCGCGCGCGCCAGCGCCTTCGCGGCGGCGCTGGCGCATGCCGGTCTGGGCATCACCCTGATGGGCGTGGCCGGTTCTACCGCCTGGCGCAGCGAAGCCCTCACGGTGTTGGCGCCGGGCCAGACCATGACGGTGGGGCCCTATACCCTGCGCTTTGATGGCGTCACCCGCGAGAAGGGCCCCAACTATATCGCCGACCGCGGTCATTTCGTGATCATGGACGCGGGCAAGCCCGGCGCTACGCTGTTGCCCGAGCACCGCTTCTTTCCCGCCGAAGGCCAGGACAAGAACGACACCGCCATCCACACCACGGGCTTGCGCGACCTCTATCTGGCGCTGGGGGATAACCGCGACGGCGGCCGCTTTGCCGTGCGCGCCCACGTCTTCCCGCTGGCGCCGCTGATCTGGCTGGGCGGGCTGGTGATGGCGCTGGGCGGCCTATTGAGTCTTTGGGGCCGCTTGCGTGTGCGCGAGCCGGAAGCACAGCCCGCCGCACCGGCCATGGCGCAAGCAGCGGAATGAAAACAGTCATTGCGTTTCTGTTGATGATGGTTCCAGCGCTGGCTGCCGTGCCGGAGACCTTCTCCGATCCGGCGCTGGAAGCGCGCGCCCGCAATCTGCAACGGCAATTGCGCTGTCTGGTCTGCCAGGGCGAAAGCGTCGACGATTCCCGCTCGCCCTTCGCCAATGACGTGCGCAGTCTGGTGCGCGAACAGATCGCCGGCGGCAAAAGCGACGAGCAGATCGAGGATTTTCTGGTGGCGCGCTATGGCGATTTCATCCTGATGAAGCCGCCGCTGCAGTTCGACACCTGGCTGCTCTGGCTGACCCCTTTTCTGGTGCTGGGCGCTGGCGGCGCGGTGGCCGCCGCTGTGATCAAAAAGGCCGCGTCCCGAGAGGTTTAAGAGATTACACCATTGTAATCTTCCGGACGTAATCTGGCCATGTTAGGCTCCTATACCAACGAATGGCGAGGCCGGATTGGCCTGCCGCAAGGAGCTTCCCATGCAGAACGATCCGCACACGCCGGGACCCGGCATTTTTTCACGTCTTCCCAAGCCTTCGCCGCGCCAGCGCCGCGCCGCCGCGCTGGGCACCGCCGCCGCCATCGTCGTGGTCGGCCTGGGCGCCTTCGCGCTGCTGCCCCCGGTCCGCGCCATTCAGACCGCCGGAACGCCCACCATGCTGGCGGCCAATGACAGCGACACCCGCGCCCCGCGCATGCTGGAAAACAGCGCGCCCTTCAGTTTTGCCGATCTGGTGGAACGGGTCAGCCCGGCGGTGGTGACGATCAAGTCCGAGACCACCACCACCGACAATGACAATGAGATGGACAATGTCCCCGCGCCGTTCCGGGACTTTTTCAACCAGTTCGGCCAGGGCCAAAGGCCCCAACAGCCCCATCGCGCGCTGAGCGCCGGCTCCGGCTTCATTATCGACAGGGCCGGCTATGTCGTCACCAACAATCATGTGGTGGACGCCAGCAAGAAGATCACCGTAACCTTGCCCGACAAGCGCGAATTCATCGCCAAGCTGGTCGGCACCGATCCGGCGACCGACGTCGCCCTGCTCAAGATCACCAGCGACAGGCCGCTGCCGATGGTGGAATTCGGCGACGACAAGAAGCTGCGCGTCGGCGATTGGGTGGTGGCGGTGGGCAATCCCTTCGGCCTCTCCAATTCGGTGACTGCGGGCATCGTCTCCTCGCTGGGCCGCAATATCGACCAGGGCAGCCAGCAATATACCAGCTTCATCCAGATCGACGCCCCCATCAACCGGGGCAATTCGGGCGGTCCGACCTTTGATCTGCGCGGCCAGGTGATCGGCATGAATTCGATGATCTTCTCGCCCTCGGGCGGCAGCATCGGTATCGGTTTCGCCATCCCCGCCAGCCTGATCCATGACGTGGTGGCGCAGCTCAAGGCGCATGGCCGGGTCACGCGCGGATATCTGGGTGTGAACATTCAGACCGTAACGCCGGACATTGCTTCCTCGCTGGGTATCAAGGAGGGCAAGGGCGCGCTGGTTGCCGAAGTGGTTCCCAACGGCCCGGCGGCCAAGGCCGGCTTTGAACAGGGCGACATCGTCAGCGCCATCAACGGCCAGGCGGTGGAAGATGCGACCGACTTGACGCGCAAGGTCGCCAGCGTGCCGACCGGCCAGACCGCGACCTTCTCGGTGGCCCGCCAGGGCAAGCCGTTGCAGATCAAGGTCACGATCGGTGCCCGGCCGGATCAACAGCAGCTCGCGTCTCTCTCGCCTAGCAGGGACGGCATGATGGCGCCTTCCAGCGCCAATGCGGCGGGGCTCGGCCTGTCGTCTCTGACGCCGGAATCCAAGAAGAACTTCAACATCGCCGAGAATGTCGTGGCCGGCGCGGTCATCACCAAGGTCGATCCGGATAGCGACGCCGCCAATAAGGGCCTTCAGCCCGGCGATGTGGTGCTGCGGGTGGGCAATCGCATCGTGCGCAGCCCGGCGGACTTCCAGGTCGGCGTGTCCGAAGCCAAGAAGGGCGGCCGCAGCAATGTGTTGCTGCTGGTGGCGCATAGCCAGGGCGGCACCGGTTTTGTCGCCATAGACATCGACAAGACCTGATATCCCGGGCGCGGAGATCAAACTCCGCGCTTTTTTCTGATCATATACGGGTGGGAGAGAGTATGCGCATTCTTGTCGTCGAAGATGATCTGGAAGCTCAGCGTTATCTGGTGCAGGGCCTGAAGGAATCGGGTCATGTGGTGGACGAGGCGGCAGACGGCGATACCGGATTGAGCCTGGCCTTGTCGCGGCCCTATGACGTGGCGGTGATCGACCGCATGCTTCCGGGCCTGGACGGGCTCAAGGTGGTCGCCGAGATGCGCGAGCATGGCAACAGCACGCCGGTGTTGTTTCTCTCCGCTTTGTCGGAAGTCGATGACCGGGTAAAGGGCCTGAAGGCAGGCGGCGATGACTATCTCACCAAGCCGTACGCTTTCGTCGAGCTGCTGGCCAGGATCGATGCGCTGGTGCGCCGCCGCGCACCTGCCGGCGTGCGGACACGGCTGGATGTGGGCGACCTGGAACTGGATCTTCTCAGCCGCGCCGCCAAGCGCAGCGGCACGGATATCGAGTTGCAGCCGCGCGAATTCCGCCTGCTGGAATATCTGATGCGCCATGCCGGCCAGGTCGTGACCCGCACCATGCTGCTGGAAAGCGTGTGGGAATATCACTTCGATCCTCAGACCAATGTGATCGATGTGCATATCAGCCGGCTTAGGGCCAAGATCGACAAGGGGTTCGAGGCGCCGTTGCTGCACACCGTGCGCGGCGCGGGCTACATGATCCGTGCGCACTAAGCCCGGCATCTTTCGAACCCAGGCCTTCCGTATCGTTCTCGCTTACGTCTTGCTATTCGCCTTTTCGGTGACGGCGCTGCTGTTCTTCACCTATTGGAATACCCGCCGCACCCTGGACGCCCAGACCGACCAGATCATCGAAGCCGAAATCACCGGTCTTTCGGAGGAATATCGGCATTTCGGCCTGCAGGGCGTGGCGGAAACCCTGCGGGCGCAATCGTTACACAGCAATCAGTCGCTCTACCTCCTGACGGACGCCCTGCATCATTCGGTGGCGGGCAATCTGGATTCCTGGCCGCAGATTTCCGGCGGCGCCGGCGAGATGGTGGAGTTCGATTTCGAGCGCCCGATTGACGGCAAGATGGAAGCCCGCCGCGCCCGCGGGCGCGTCTTTGAACTGCCCGGCGGCTTCGTGCTGCTGGTCGCCCAAGATGTGCATGACCGTTACCTGACCGAGCGGATGTTCACCACCACCTTGCCCTGGACGGTGTTGCTGATCCTGGTCCTGGGGGCCGCGGGCGGCGCTTTGATGAGCCGCAACATGCTGCGCAGGCTGGACACTATCAATCGCACCAGCGGCGAGATCATCGCCGGAGACCTGACCCGGCGCGTGCCGCTGAACGGATCGGGAGACGAGTTCGACGTGTTGGCGGAAAATCTCAACCGCATGCTCGATCGTATCGAGCGGCTGATGAAGGGGCTGCGCGAGGTCACCGATTCGGTGGCGCACGACCTCAGAACCCCGCTCAACCGGCTGCGCAACCGGCTGGAGGAATCGGTGGCGCGGCTCAATGCCAGCGGGGCCCCAAAAAGTGAAATGATGGCAGACGAGATCGAGCGCGCGATTGCCGAAACCGACAAGTTGATCGCGACGTTCAATGCCCTGCTGCTGATCGCCGAAACCGATGCCGGCACCACCCGCGCCGCGATGTCGGCGCTGGATCTTGGCAGTGTCGCCGCCGACGTGGTGGAACTATACGAGCCGCTTGCCGAGGAAAGGAAAATCTCGCTGGCGCTGGTCCCGGATGCCGGCGTCGCGGTCGAGGGCAATCGCAGCCTGATCGCCCAGGCTCTGGCCAATCTGGTGGACAATGCGATCAAATATACGCCGGCTGGCGGCACGGTGCGCATCCGCGCCGCTAACACAAATGCCGGTATGGAGTTGTCGGTCGCCGACAGCGGCCCCGGCATACCGCCCGCCGACCGGCCACGGGTGACGGAACGCTTTGTCCGGCTGGAAGCCAGCCGAAGTTCTCCCGGCACCGGGCTTGGCCTTTCGCTGGTGATGGCGGTGGCGCATTTCCATCGCGCGGAATTGGTGCTGGAAGACAATGTGCCGGCCGGATTGAAGGCCGTGCTGCGCTTCCCAAGATCCGCGGTCCGGTCCTTGCCGGGTGCGCCGCTCAAGAATGCCGCTGAGTGATAGCTTGGCCCCATGCTTCGACAAGCTCAGCATGAGGATTTAGCATAGTCTTCACCCTGAGCTTGTCGAAGGGTGTGAGGAACGACCGGCTTGCCGGTCAAATCGGTCCTGCGGACCGATTTGCGTGACGAACGCCGCGAGCTTAGGCGAGCGGCTGGATTAGAGAGCCTATGACCCTGCGCATTCCCCCCAATCCGTTTGACCCCGCCCGCGCCGCGCGCGTGAAGGAAGCGCTTGCGGAAACGGGATTTCACAGCGAAGAGCCGCTGCTGGGGTCGGTGTTCGGCAACAGCGCATTCCTGGGACGCATGGCGATCCGCGAGGCCGGCGCGCTGGCGGAATACTTCGCGGCAGGGCCGCAGACCGTACTCAATGCCGCGATTCTGCTGGCCGAGGCGGCGGGACGCACCGGCAACGAAGCGCAAGCGATGCAGGACCTGCGGGTTGCCAAGCGGCGGGCCGCACTGGCCATCGCCATGGCCGATATCGCCGGGACCTGGGATGTCGACAAGGTCACCGCCGAACTGACCCGCTTTGCCGATGCCTGTGTCGGCGGCGCGTTGCGCTTTCTGCTCGCGCAAACCGGAAGCGGTGCGGTCTCCGAGGAGGCTTGCGGCCTTACCGTGCTGGCGATGGGAAAATACGGGGCGTTCGAGTTGAATTATTCCAGCGACATCGACTTGGTGGTGTTTTACGACACCGAGAAATTTCCCCTCTCCAAACGCGGCGATCCGCGGGGGGCGGCGGTGGATATCGTGCGCGGCTTGGTCAAGCTTTTGTCCGAAACCACCAGTGACGGCTATGTGTTCCGCGTTGATCTGCGCCTGCGCCCCGATGCCGGCGCCACCCAGGTTGCGATCTCGACCGATGCGGGTTTGGATTATTACGAGGCCATGGGCCAGAATTGGGAACGCGCCGCCATGATCAAGGCGCGGGCCTGTGCCGGCGACCCCCAAACCGGGGCGCAATTCCTTGCCGATCTGCGCCCCTTCATCTGGCGGCGCTATCTGGATTTCGCCGCCATCGAAGACATCCAATCCATCAAGCGGCAAATCCATGCCCATGTCGGTCATGCCAAGATCGCGGTCGCAGGCCACAATATCAAGCTGGGGCGCGGCGGCATCCGCGAGATCGAGTTTTTCGCCCAGACCCAGCAACTGATTCTGGGCGGGCGGCATCCGGCTTTGCGCGTGGCGTCCACGCAAGGGGCGTTGGACGCGCTGGCCGCCGAAGGGCGCGTGGAAACCGGGGTGGGCGAAGACCTCAAGCGCGATTACCGCTATCTGCGCATGCTGGAACACCGGTTGCAGATGATCGAGGATCAACAGACCCACACCATTCCCGATAGCGAGGCTGGTGTTGCGCATATCGCCTGCTTCATGGGCTATGAACGCGCCAGCGATTTTCGCGACGCCCTGACGGGCGTGTTGGAGAATGTGAGCAGCCACTATGCCAGGCTGTTCGAAAGCGCGCCCGATCTGACCGCGGCGCAAGGCAATCTTGTCTTCACCGGGGTCGAGGAGGATCCGGAGACTTTGAAAACCCTGTCGGCGATGGGTTTTCGCGCACCGGCGCATGTCTCGGCTGCGATCCGCGGCTGGCATCATGGCCGCATACGCGCCATGCGCAGCCAGCGGGCGCGCGAGCTTTTGACCAAGCTGATTCCGGCTATCCTGAAGGCGCTGGCGGGCGCGGCCGATCCTGACGTGGCTTTCGCCCAGTTCGACCGTTTTCTCTCTAATCTGCCCTCGGGCGTACAGCTCTTCTCGCTATTCCTGGCGCGGCCGAGGTTTCTGGATTTGCTGGCCAGGATTGTGGGTTCGGCGCCGCGCCTGGCCACCTATCTGGCACGCCACCCCGTCATCATGGATGCGCTGCTGGATGCGGACTATCTCAGCCGCCTGCCGTCGCGAAGCGAGCTGGACGCAGGCTTTTCCCGTGCGATTGCCGGCAGCTATGAAGACGTGCTGGATGGCGCACGGCGCTTCACCCGCGAAGCGGTGTTTCGCGTCGGGGTGCAGATTGTCGAGGGCGCGGCCAAGGCCGACCAGGCGGGCCCGGTGCTGGCGGACATCGCGGAATCCGTCATCGCCGGACTGTTGCCCAAGGTGGAAGACGCGCTGGCGGCAAGCGCCGGGCGTATCGCCCATTCGGGTTTTGCCGTGGTGGCGATGGGAAAATTGGGGGGAAAGGAAATGACCGCCAGTTCCGATCTCGACCTGATTTTTGTCTATGACGCGCCGACGGGAGCTGAAGACTCCGACGGCCCAAGGCCGTTATCGCCAAGCTTGTATTTCGCGCGGCTGGCGCAGCGGCTGATCGCGGCGCTGACGGCAGCCACTGCGGCGGGCACTTTATACGAGGTGGACATGCGGCTGCGCCCGACCGGCAATAAGGGCCCGGTCGCGGTATCCCTGAAAAGCTTTGCCGAATATCATGCCAGTGAAAGCTGGACCTGGGAGCATATGGCGCTGACGCGCGGGCGTCTGGTCGCGGGAACGCCGCAGCTGCAGGACCGGGTTGCCGCGGAAATCCGCCGCAGATTGACTCAAACGCGCTCCGCCGCCGCCATCATCGCCGACGCGGCTGCCATGCGGGCGCGCATGGCGGAGAGTTTTCCCGGCCGCAATGCATGGGATCTGAAATATACGCCCGGCGGGCTGGTGGATATCGAATTCATCGCCCAGGCCCTGCAATTGGTGCACGCCCCGGCGCGGCCCGATATTCTGGACACCAACACCCTTGCGGCCTTGGAGAAATTGCGGTCGGCGGGTTTTCTGGCGGCAGCCGATGCGGAGGTCTTGATCGCCTCGGCGCGGTTGCAGCATGCCCTCACCCAGGTGCTGCGTATCGCGTTGGACGAAACGCCCACTATCGAAGACGCCTCGCCGGGACTGAAAGCCTTGCTGAGCCGGGCCGCCGAGACCGGCAGTTTCGCGCAAACCCAAACGCGCCTGGCGGAGTTGCAGAGCCAAACACGGCGTATTTTCGAACGCCTGATGGCTATTGATTTGAAGGCAGGCCGATAAGATTTTCCGGCGGGAAGACAAGGTGCGCCGTCCCCGCCGGCGGCATCTGTCCGCTCACCGCAACCGGCTCGCTGCGGCCCGGAATGCGGACATGGAAGTGGCTGCGTTCACCCAGAAAGGTCGAGGTGAGGATTTCGCTCGCCACGCCCTGGGCGGAAAACCGGACATGTTCGGGCCGGATCGCCAGCAGAATATGATCGCCTGGCTTGATGCCCGGCGCGAGATTGGCCGCCGGCAGGGCGAAAACGCCCAGCATACCGGCATTTACCGTCGCGGTTTCGGCGGCGATCTCCCGGACCGTGGCATGGAAGAAATTGATCTCGCCGATGAAATCGGCCACCGCGCGGCTGACTGGCCGTTCGTAAAGCGTGCGCGGACTGGCGATCTGCAGGATCTTTCCACCCTCCATCACCGCCACCCGGTCCGACAGCGAAAGCGCTTCTTCCTGGTCGTGGGTGACCAGCACAAAGGTGATGCCGACCTTGCGCTGGATGGCGCGCAGCTCAAGCTGCATCGCCTCGCGCAGTCTTTTGTCCAGCGCGCCCAAGGGTTCATCCAGCAACAGAATCTTGGGCTCGCGCACCAGGGCGCGCGCCAGGGCGACGCGTTGGCGTTGGCCGCCCGACAGTTGGTCGGCGGCACGTCCGCCCAACCCTTCCAACCGTACCGTGGCCAGCATGGCCTCGACCTTGGCGCGCAGCGCGTCCTTGGGCAACCTCAGCTTGCGCAGACCGTAGGCGATATTGTCGAAGACATTGAGGTGCGGAAAGATCGCATAGGACTGAAACACCATATTGGTGGGCCGCTGATGCGGCGGCACGGCGTTCATCACCTCACCGTCAATCGCGATCGTGCCGCTGTCGGGCGCCTCGAAGCCCGCGATCATGCGCAGCAGGGTGGTCTTGCCGCAGCCCGACGGCCCCAGCAGGGCGAAGAATTCCCCGCGCGGCACCTGAAGGCTGACATTGTCCACGGCCGGCGCGCCGCCGAAGGATTTGCTGACATTCGCGATGACAAGAAAGCTCATGCGCCGACCATGACTTTCTTGACCCCAAGGTTGCGGACATACTCCGCCAGCACCACCAGCGCCACCGACACGGTCAGGATGATGGCGCCCAGCGCCAGCACCATCGGCAGGCGCTCGGGAAAGCGCAACTGACCCCAGATATAGATCGGCAAGGTGGCCTCGGTGCCGGAGAGGAAATAGGCCACCAGGAATTCGTCGAAGGAGGTGATAAAGGTGAGCAGCAGGCTGGCGGCTATGCCCGGCAGCATCAGGGGAAAGGTGACGCGCCAGAAGGTCATCCAGCCATTCTCGCCCAGATCGGCGCTGGCTTCTTCCAGATTTTTGTCGAAGCCCTCAAAGCGGGCGATCAAAACGGTAAGGGCGAAAGGCACACAGACCAGAAGATGGCCCATCACCATGGCGGCCAGCGACAGCGGCAATCCCACCGCGCTGAGCAGCAGCAGCAACGCAATGCCCAGCACGATATCGGGAATGAACAGCGGCAGGGAAATGAACGCCAAGGCCGGGCCGGTGCCCCGCAGGCGGTAATGGGTCACGGCCTTGGCGGCGCTCAGCCCCAGCAAGGTGGACAATAAGGACGTAACCAGCCCCACCTTCAGGCTGTTGCCCAAGGCGTGGTGCATGGCGGTGTCGGCGGCCAGGCCGGCATACCAGCGGGTGGTGAAGCCCGACAAGGGAAGGGCGATGAATTGGGAATCGTTGAAGGAAAAGACGGGCAGCACCAGCACCGGCAGATACAGGAAAGCCAGATAGACGAAGGCATAGACGGAGAGGGCACTTCTTTTATGCCCTACCGCTTCGCTACTTGAGGGCGGGTTCTTCATCGCGCCGCTTTCGTCGCGGCGCGGGCCGAGGCCACGAACAAGCCCGCGATCACCGCCACCATCGCCATGCTGACCAGCGACAGCGCCGCGCCCAAGGGCCAGTTGCCGGCGGCGTTGAACTGCACCTCGATCAGATTGGCGATCATGGTGCCCTTGGTGCCGCCGACCAGCTCGGGGGTGACGAAATCGCCGGTGGTGGGCACGAAGATCAGGATGGCGGCGCCGATCACGCCGGGCGCTGACAGCGGCAAGGTGATGCGCAGAAAGCGGCGCACGGCGCTGTCGCCCAGATCGCTGGCCGCTTCCAGCAGCGAGCGGTCGATTTTTTCCAGGCTCACATAGATGGGCAGGATGGCGAAGGCCGCCCAGGCATGGGCCAAAGTCACCACCACCGCAAAGGGATTGTAGAGCAGGAA
>DATEIA010000212.1:0-2439 GCA_035279305.1 Rhizomicrobium sp. | reverse complement strand
TGCGCTCCCTCGCGCCGGAGAAACGCGGGGGAGGCTGGGTGCTAAAGTTGGAAATATCGGTTGGCGCGATGCCGACCCGGAAAGGGGCTGGGGGGCTTGTTAATCCGAACCGACTCACAGCCAACCGACCATCAATTATTGGCGGCCGAAAACGGCCACGCCATGGTTCAATCATGACCATTTCGGGGCACGTGTGACAAATTCGATAGGAATCACGCAAGTTCCCCGCTTGCGGCGCGAGAGTTCCCCCACCATCATGATGAAGAATGGTGGAAGAGCCCATATCCTTGCACCGCGCCGCCGGTACGGAAAAAGCGGCGCGTGACATGTCTCCGGCGACAGTTTCGCAGGTGACGTTCGACCGCCCCGAATTGAACCGGATTCTCAACGTCTATGGCCGCATGGTGGCGTGCGGCGAATGGCGCGACTATGCCCTGGATTTCCTGGACGAGGCGGCGGTGTTCTCCATTTTCCGCCATGCCGCCGAGATGCCGCTATTCCGCATCGAAAAACGTCCCCGGCTGCGCGCCAAACAGGGCCAATATTGCGTGATCGCGGCCGGCGGAATGATTCTCAAGCGCGGCCATGAACTGGCGCAGGTGCTGCGCATTTTTGATAAAAAACTTTTGAAAGCGTTGGCTGATTAGCCAGAGAAAAGAAAAAGGCCCGGTGAAAACCGGGCCTTTCTTTATTCGTGGCTGCCGACTTTAGCGGCGATTGCCCATGAAGCGCAGCAGGAACAGGAAGATGTTCAGGAAGTCGAGATAGAGCGCCAGGGCGCCCATGATCGCGGCTTTGCCCGCCACCGCGACGTCGCCGCCCACGGCATAATAGGTGTTCTTGATCTTCTGGGTGTCCCAGGCGGTGAGGCCGGTGAAAATCAGCACGCCCAGCACGCTGATGACAAAATCCATCGCGGGCGACTTGAAGAAAATGTTGGCCAGGCTCGCCAGCAGGATGCCGATCAGCCCCATGAACAGGAAGCTGCCGAAGCCGGTCAGGTCGCGCTGGGTGGTATAGCCCCACAGGCTCATGGCGCCGAAGGTGCCGGCGGTGACGAAGAAAGTCATTGCCACGCTGGCGCCGGTATAGGCGATCAGGATGGACGCAAGCGAGGCACCGACGAGTGCCGCATAACCCCAGAAGGTGGCTTGCGCTGCCGCTTGGCTCATATGGTTGATGCGGACGGACAGCAAAAGCACCAGCCCGATCGGGGCCAGCATCACCACCCAGCCCAGAATCGTGGGGGACAGTGCGCCATTGGCGTTGACCGCATAGAACAAGTTCAGCAGGGCGGGCGTGTTGGCCACGCCATAGGCCACCGCGCCGGTCAGCGCCAGCGCCCCCACCATGTAGTTGTAGACCCGCAGCATATGCGCGCGCAGGCCCGCATCCATCGTGTCGGCGACGGTCGTCGCGCCACGTACCAGTCGATTGTCGTAGTCAGCCATTGGTTACTCCCTTTGCCGCCTATTATATCGTGGTTTGGCGCGGCGGTATCAAGGCCGTCGAAAAATGCCTAAAAACAACAGATTAAAGACGATTAAGGTGACCGGAGCCGCCGCGCCGGGCGTACCGACAAGGCCCCCAACCCGCCCAACAGGCCGAAAAGCAGGGTTGCCGCCCCGCCGCCTACCACTGTCACAATCACCGCCTGGGCGTCGAAGGTGAAGGGAACATCCAGAATCGCCCAGGCAATGATCCAGGCCGCCAGGGTACCGGCCAGCAGCGCGATGACACCGGTCGCAGCTCCCAGCACGCCATATTCGATGACGGTGACTAGGGCGATTCGGATACGGGTGGCGCCCAGCACTTTGAGGATGGTGGCGTCGTACAAACGTGCCCGGCTTGCCGCCGCGATGGCGCCCGCGAGCACCAGCAACCCCGCCAGGATGGTAACCAGACTGGCGGCACGCACGCCTTGCGCCAGCGAGGCCAGCAAAGTCTGTACCTGCTGGATGGCGTCCTTTACCCGCACCGCGGAGATGTTGGGGAAGCGATCGGTCACCGCCATGTACATGGCATTCTCCTGCTGCGGCGCGATCCGCACCGTGGCCAGGAAGGCATGCGGGGCGCGATCGATCAGTCCCGGCGACAGGAGCAGCACGAAATTCTGGCCGCCATTGGTGAAGTCCACCTTGCGCAAGCTGGCGATGCGGCCTTCGAAGCTGCGGCCCAGCACATTGAGAGTCATGGAATCGCCGATCTTCAGCCCCGTACCCTGGGCGATGGCCTGGTCCAGGGAGATCAGGGTGGGGCCGTGGTAATCGGCGGGCCACCACTGTCCTTGCGTGATCACCGTGCCGGGGGGCGGGGTAGCGGCATAGGTGATGCCGCGGTCGCCATTCAGCGCCCATTTGGCCTCCGGCGCGACTTTGGCCAGCGCCGAAGGCACGCCGTTGAGCGCGGTGATCCGTCCACGGATCATCGGGGTGCGCT
>DATEIA010000211.1:0-8286 GCA_035279305.1 Rhizomicrobium sp. | reverse complement strand
GCCCGTCCGTACCGGCATTCCGCCGCGCGGCAATTACGCAGGAACTGTTACATGACTATCGGAACCGTGAAATTCTTCAACACCTCCAAGGGCTTTGGCTTCATCGCGCCGGAAGGCGGCGGCAAGGACGTGTTCGTGCACGCCACCGCCGTGGAAGCTGCCGGCATGCGCTCGCTGAGCGAAGGCCAGAAGGTCTCGTTCGACATCGTGCCCGACGCGCGCGGCGCCAAGGCGGCGAACCTCAAGGCCGTCTAAACACGGTTGCGAAGTTTAGAAAAAGGCCGGCGGTAATACCGCCGGCTTTTTTGTTTTTTATGGTCGCACGGCAAGCCCTACGCTTCGCTTCGGGTTCGCCGCTGCTCCCGGCCGGTGGAGAAATCCGCGGCCTTTTCTCTTTGGTCGCGCCGGCAGGCCCTACGCGAATGCTACGCATCCGCTCCGGGTTGCCGGTCGCTCCGGAATATTCGCGCTACTGGCCGACCGGCGTTTCCGGCGCCCGATGGAGTTTCCTGCCTTGGAAACCTATGGCAGGCTGCCCGGCATGACCCGTCTTTCCTGCCGATTGCTGGCCTGCCGGTTACTGGCCGCCCTGTTTTTGCTCTGCCTTCCCGCCGAGGCGGCACAAAAGGCCAAGGCCATTGCCCGCCTGACCGGGCTGGACGGCAAGCCGCGCGGCACCGCCACCTTCGAGGCGCTGAACCATGGCGTGCTGATCACCTTCGACCTGCACGACCTGCCGCCTGGCCCGCATGGCATCCATCTGCACACCGCCGGCAACTGCAATGCCAAGACCGGCTTCACCGCCGCGGGCCCGATCCTGACTTTGGTGCCGGGCAAGCGGCATGGTTATCTGGCGGATGGCGGGCCGATGGCGGGCGATCTGCCCAATCAGTTTGCCGGCGCCGATGGGCGCCTGCATGCCAGCGTCCAGACCGGCAGCTTCAGCTTGGGTAATGGCAAGCGCTCAATCTTCGACCGCGACGGCGTGGCGCTGATCGTCGATACGCGCGGCGACGACTATCGCACCCAGCCCCTGGGCAATGCCGGGGACCGTATCGCCTGTGGCGTGGTGGTCCGCACCGTTGGACCCGCACCGCGCCCCAACTTCAAGCCAAAACCAGCCCCAAAGCCTTGAAAAGGGCGCCGGGTGGCAAGTCCTTGGCCCCCATGACATTATCCGCTTCGCCATGGGCCTGGAAAAACCCCAAACACTCGCCTTGCACGAGCTGATCGATGCCGATGCCTTGCGCCGCAGCCTGACCGCGCTGGCCAAGGAAACCGGCGATCCCGGCACCCTGCGCAAATCGGGCCTGGCCCTGATCAAGCAGGCCTTTGTCGCGGGACGCGAACGCGTGCGCTACGCCGTGGAGAAGGAAGGCCTGCCCGGCCTGCCCGCCGCCCGCGCCCTGTCGCAGTTGCAGGACGCGATCATCCAGGTGATCTACGACTTCGCGGTCAAGCATGTGTACCATGCCCAGAACCCCTCCACCGCCGAGCGCATCGCGGTGGTGGCGACCGGCGGCTATGGCCGCGGCGAGTTGGCGCCGGGATCGGACATCGATCTTCTATTTCTGCGCCCCTTCAAGCAGACCGCCTGGGGCGAAAGCGTCATCGAATTTATTCTCTATATGCTGTGGGATCTGGGCTTGAAGGTCGGCCACGCCACCCGTTCCCTGGCCGAAAGCGTGCGGCTGGCCAAGCTGGACATCACCATCCGCACCGCCATCCTGGAAGCGCGTTATCTGTGGGGCGACCGCGGATTGTATGACGATCTGCGGAAAAAATTCTGGAACGAAATCGCCACCGGCAATGGCCGCGATTTTGTCGAAGCCAAGCTGGCCGAACGCAAGGAACGCCATCAGCGCCAGGGCATGAGCCGCTATCTGGTCGAACCCAATATCAAGGAGGGCAAGGGGGGCCTGCGCGACCTGCAAACCCTCTACTGGATCGGCAAGTATCTCTATCACGTCGACGACGCCGCCGATCTGGTCGAACATGGCGTCTTCACCCGCGAGGAATACCGCATCTTCCAGAAGGCGGAAGCCTTTCAATGGAATGTGCGGGTGCATCTGCATTACCTGCTGGGGCGGGCCGAGGAGCGCTTGAGCTTCGATGTGCAGCCGGGATTGGCCGGGCAGTTGGGCTATGCCGATGCGCAAAAGCCGCGCCGCGCGGTGGAAGCCTTCATGCGCGCCTACTTCCTGGTGGCCAAGGATGTCGGCGACCTGACGCGTATTTTCTGCGCCGCGCTGGAGGAACAGCATCGCAAGCCGCGCCCTTCGCTGCGGCGAATTCTGCCCGGCTTTCTCAAGACCCGCAGTCCCGACGACGAATTCTATGTCGAAAACGGCCGGCTGACCGCCAATCCCGCCATCTTCCGCCAAGACCCCGCCAACATCCTGCGCATGTTCCATATCGCCGATGAAAAAGGCGTCGACATCCATCCCCACGCGCTGCGCACCGTGGCGCGCTCGCTGGATTTGATCACCGAGTCGGTACGGCAGAATCCGGTCGCCAACCAGGCCTTCCTGGAAGTGCTGACGTCACGCCAGGATCCGGAGCGTGCCCTGCGCCTGATGAACGAAGCCGGCGTGCTGGGCCGCTTCATTCCCGAATTCGGCCATGCCGTGGGGCTGATGCAGTTCAACATGTATCATCACTATACGGTGGACGAGCACCTGATCCGTGCCGTGGGCAATGTTGCCGCCATCGAGCGCGGCACCCACAAGGAAGACAATCCGCTCACCAGCGACATCATCAAGCGCATCCAGTCGCGCAACGTCCTGTACTGCGCCATCCTGCTGCACGACATGGCCAAGGGCCTGCCCGGCGATCACAGCGATGTCGGGGCTGAGATCGCCCGCAGCCTGTGTCCGCGCCTGGGCCTTTCGGCCAACGAAACCACGGCCGTCGCCTGGCTGGTGAAGAATCATCTGGTGATGAGCGATACCGCCCAGCGCCGCGACCTGTCGGATGCCAAGACGGTGCGCGATTTCGTGGAATTGGTGCAGTCGCCGGAAATGCTGCGCCTGCTGGTGATCCTCACTGTCGCCGACATCCGCGCCGTGGGCCCCGGCGTGTTCAACGGCTGGAAGGGCCAGTTGCTGCGCGAACTCTATTACGCCGCCGAGAATATGATGACCGGTGGCGACCAGGCGCCGTCG
Organism: Rhizomicrobium sp.; assembly: GCA_035279305.1. Classification (GTDB taxonomy): domain Bacteria; phylum Pseudomonadota; class Alphaproteobacteria; order Micropepsales; family Micropepsaceae; genus Rhizomicrobium. The sequence continues at coordinate 5,122 of DATEIA010000211.1, read as the reverse complement.
CGCACCAGCCGGGTCGCGGCCGCCAAGGCGGCGCTGGAAGCACGCATCGGCGATCTGACAGCCGGCGAACGCGACCGGGCGTTGAACCGCCACTATGACAATTACTGGTTGGCCTTTGACGAAGACGAGCTGGAGCGCCATGCCCGCCTGACCACCAAGGCCGACGCCACCGGCCAATTGCTGACCCTGGATTCCACCACCAATGTTTTCCGCGCCGTCAGCGAGATCGTCCTCTACACGCCTGACAATGCCGGCCTATTCTCGCAGATCGCCGGGGCCATCGCCATGGCGGGCGGCTCCATCGTCGATGCCAAGGCCTTCACCACCTCGGACGGTTTCGCCCTGGATGTGTTTTCGGTGCAGGACGCGGAAGGTAAGGCCTTTGGCGATGCCGAGCGGCTGGACCGGCTGCGCCAGTCCATTGAAAAGACCTTGCGCGGTGAAGTGCGGCCCCGCCGCGAGCTTGCGCAAAAGAAGGTCCAGCGCACCCGCGCCAGCGCCTTCAGCATCAAGCCCAAGATCCTGTTCGACAATGAAGCCTCGCGCATCGCCACGGTGATCGAGGTGGAATGCCTGGACCGGCCCGGCCTGCTCTACGACATCACCCAGGCGATCTTCGAGGCCGGCCTGTCGATCTCCACCTCCATGGTGGCGACCTATGGCGAGCGCGCCATTGACGTCTTTTATGTGCGCGACGGCTTCGGCCACAAGATCGTTCATCCGGCTCGGCTGGATGCGGTGGAGAGGCGGCTCAAAGCGGCCTTGACACTTCCTTCGGCACCCCTTGAAGCCCCTGCGCCTGCCAAGGCATAACCCAGCGCACTTTTTATGGTCTACCGCTTCGCACCTTGAGACCCAATGACACACAAACCTCTCGTCCTTTCGGGCATGCAGCCCACCAATACCTTGCATCTGGGCAATTACCTGGGCGCGCTCAAGAATTGGGTGCGCATGCAGGAGGAGATGCCCTGCCTGTTCTGCGTGGTGGACATGCATGCCATCACCCAGGATACCGGCTACGGCCATGCGGCCGAACTGACCCAAGCGACGCGGGAAGTCACCGCCGCCTATATCGCGGCCGGGGTCGAGCCTGCACGCACACCGATCTTCAACCAGGGCCAAGTGCCGGAACATGGCGAGCTGGCCTGGATCTTCAATTGCGTGGCGCGGCTGGGCTGGCTGGACCGCATGACCCAGTTCAAGGAAAAATCGGGCAAGCATAAGGAGCGCGCCTCGGTCGGGCTTTACACCTATCCCGTGCTGATGGCCGCCGACATCCTGGTCTACAAGGCCACCCATGTGCCGGTGGGCGAGGACCAGAAACAGCATCTGGAGCTGGCGCGCGATATCGCCGCCAAATTCAACAATGATTTCGGCGCGCCGGATTTCTTTCCCCAGCCCGAACCGGTGATCATCGGCGCTGCGACGCGGGTGATGAGTTTGCGCGACGGCACCAAGAAAATGTCCAAGTCGGATGACAGCGATGCCAGCCGCATCAACCTGACCGACGATGCCGAGACAATCGTCAACAAAATCAAGCGCGCCAAGACCGATCCGCATCCCTTGCCCGCCAGCAAGGATGAGCTGAAGGACCGTCCGGAGGCCGAGAATCTGCTCAACATCTATGCCGCCCTGGCCGAGCAGGACCGCGACGCGGTAATCGCCCAGTTCGCCGGTCAACAATTCTCCGGCTTCAAGACCGCATTGGCGGATTTGACCGTGGCGAAGCTGGAGCCCATCGCCCGGGAAATGCGCCGCCTCTTGGGTGACCCGGCCGAGATCGACCGGACCCTGAAAGACGGCGCCGCCAGGGCCCGCAGCATCGCCACGCCTATCATGGACGAGATCAAGAAGCGGGTCGGCTTTATTTCCTAGCTGCCGTATCGGGCGGGTTTGTCGCGCGCCTTCGCGCCAAAACTGGCGTAAGCTGCACCCATGACATTGGACCCGCTTGTCCTGTCGCGCTTGCAGTTCACCTGGGTGGTGGCCTGGCACATTCTTCTGCCGGCCGTGACCATCGGGCTGGCTTCTTATATCGCCCTCCTTGAGGGCATCTACTTCATCACCGGCAAGGACATCTATTTCCGCATTTCGGGTTTCTGGACCCGCATCTTCGCCGTCTGTTTCGGTATGGGGGTGGTGTCAGGGGTGGTGATGCCGTTCCAGTTCGGCACCAATTGGAGCCGCTTCTCCGACGCCACCGCCAATATCATCTCGCCCATGCTGGCCTATGAAGGCCTTACGGCCTTCACCCTGGAAGCCGGGTTCCTGGGCGTATTGCTGTTCGGACGCAACCTGGTGCCGCGCTGGGCGCATTTCGCTTCGGCGGTGCTGGTGGCGGCGGGCACCCTGTTCTCGACCTTCTGGATCCTGGTGACCAACAGCTGGATGCAAACGCCGGCGGGCTACAGGCTGGTTGACGGCATCTTTTATCCCACCAGTTGGATGCAGATCATTTTCAGCGCCTCTTTCCCCTACCGCTTCATGCATACGGTGGCCGCCTTCTATGTCACCACCGGTTTTGTGGTGGTGGGCGTGGCGGCCTATCTGCTGCGGGCGCGCAAATCCACCGAGGAAGCCAAGCACATGCTGTCAGTGACCATGTGGCTTCTCACCCTGCTGGTGCCGCTGCAGATTTTCCTCGGGGACCTGCATGGCATCAACACCCTGCAGACCCAACCCGCCAAGCTGGCCGCCATCGAAGCCCATTGGGAGCGCGAGGCGCGCGCGCCGTTGGCCCTGTTCGCCATTCCGGATCAGCAGGCCGAGACCAATCACTATGCCATCGAGGTGCCGCTGCTGGGCAGCCTGATCCTTACCCATGACGTCAATGGGGTTGTGCCCGGGTTGAAGGAATTCCCGCGCGAGAACCGTGCCCCGGTCGCCATCACTTTCTTTGCTTTCCGCATCATGGTCGGCGCCGGACTGGTGATGCTGGGGATGGTCGTGGCGGGATTGTGGCTGCGAATGCGCGGAAAGCTGTTTGACACCGGCTGGTTCCAGCGCGCCCTGATGTGGAGCATGCCGCTGGGCTTCATCGCCGTGGTGGCGGGGTGGACCACCACCGAAGTCGGACGTCAGCCCTGGACCGTCTATGGCGTGATGCGCACCGCCCATTCGGTGACGCCCTCGCTGACCGGCAGCGACGTGCTGCTTTCTCTGATCGGTTACATGGTGGTCTATTGCATCATGTTCCCGGCCGGTCTGTGGATGGTGCTGCGCATCGTGCGGGCCGGCGTTGCCAAGACCGGCCATGGACCGGTGGAAGGCGGCCGCCCCGCGGCCCCCGTCAAACCCGTACCAGGGGGCGGATCATGATCTTCGATTTCGTTCCGCTCTGGACGGTGATCCTGGGACTGGCGGTTTTCTTCTATGTGCTGCTGGACGGTTTCGACCTGGGCGTGGGCATTCTCTACAATTTCGCGCCCAACACGGCGGCGCGCAATCTGCTGATGAACTCCATCGCGCCGATCTGGGACGGCAACGAAACCTGGCTGGTGTTGGGCGGCATCGGATTGCTGGCAGCTTTTCCGCTCGCTTTTGCCATCATCCTGCCCGCGGTTTATTTCCCCATCCTAGTGATGCTGCTGGCTTTGGTGTTTCGCGGCGTGGCGTTCGAATTCCGCTTCCGCGACGCCGAGCATGTCACCTTCTGGGATCGGGCCTTCGGCTATGGCTCGGCGCTGGCCACGTTTGCGCAAGGCGTGGTGCTGGGCGCCTTCATTCAGGGCTTTGAAGTGGAGGGGCGGCATTTCACCGGCGGCAGTTTTGATTGCATCACGCCCTTCTCTCTGTTCGTGGGCATCGCCTTGCTGTTCGGCTATAGCCTGCTCGGCGCGGGCTGGCTGATCCTCAAGACCGAAGACAATTTGCAAACACAGGCGCGCAACCAGGCGCGCATTTGCTTCCTGGGCACATTGGCGGCGGTCGGTATTGTCAGCCTATGGACCCCGCTGGTGGATGGCGCGATCGCGCAGCGCTGGTTTTCCTGGCCCAACATCGCATTCCTCAGCCCCGTGCCGGTGCTGACCGCGCTGTTCGGCATCCTGGAATGGCGGGCGATCGCCGACCGCAAGGCGGAACTCAGTCCCTTTGTCTATGCCGTGCTGCTGTTCAGCCTGTCCTATCTGGGGATCGCCATCAGCCTGTTCCCGATGATCGTGCCGCATCACTACACGCTGTGGCAGGCGGCCTCCTCGCCCGACACCCAGATTTTCTTAGGGGTGGGCACCTTGTTCCTGCTGCCGGTGATCCTGGTCTATACCGGCTGGTCTTATTGGGTGTTCCGGGGCAAGGTGCGCGCCGATACCGGATATCACTAGTGTCGCGGTTTCGAAGTTCGCCATATAATTGATATCAAGCTCAGGGCGAACTTCGAAACCAAAGCGACACGAGAAATATTTGACTGCTAGTGTCCTTCGATTCCGAAATTCGCTTGGAGGCCGATATAGAGATCATGCGAATTTCGGAATCTGGACACTAGCCGATGCTGAAAACTGTTCTTGTCACCGGCGCGGCCAAGCGGCTGGGACGGGCCATCGCTCTGGACCTGGCGGCGCAAGGCTGGAATGTCGCCATCCACTACAACAGTTCGGAGGAAGACGCCGGCAGCGCCGCCCAGGCGGTGCGCGCCTTTGGCGCCCAAGCGGCTATCCTGAAATGCGACCTGTCCAAGGAAGGCGAAACCGCAACCCTAGTGGGCCGCGCCGCCAAGGAATTGGGCCCGCTGACCGCGCTGATCAATTCCGCGTCCCTGTTCGAAAATGACGACTGGCAAAGCGCCAGCCGCAAGAGTTGGGACGATCATATCGAGATCAATCTGCGCAGCCCCCTGCTGCTGTCGCAATTGTTCGCCAAGCAATTGCCGGCGGACGCCAAAGGCAGCATCATCAACATCATCGACCAGCGGGTGCTGAAGCCCACGCCGCAATTTCTGTCCTACAGCGTCAGCAAGGCGGGGCTTTACTGGTTGACCACCACTTTGGCGCAAGGCATGGGCCCGCGCATCCGGGTCAATGCCGTGGGGCCAGGCCCCACTCTGAAAAACCCGCGCCAATCCGATGCCGACTTCAACCGCCAGCGCGACGCCACCATCCTGGGGCGCGGTGCCGATCCCGCCGAC
>DATEIA010000210.1:0-9361 GCA_035279305.1 Rhizomicrobium sp. | reverse complement strand
GCTTGGGCCATCTGGATTCCGGCCTCGGCCATTTCATGTTCCAGCCCGTCCAGCCAGGCGGGATCGCGCGGGCCGTATTTGAGCAGCCGGGCGCGTTCGCGCATCGCGGTCTCGTAGCGGGTGGCGGCGCGGGCATGGCCTGCGTCAAAGCCCAGCACCAGCCGGTCGAGAAAGCGGCGGCGTCCGCCCGCGCTTTCGATGAACAGCCGGTCCATGGCCGGCGTCAGCCAGATCAGCTGCACGATATCGCCCAGATCGGCGGAGCTTTGCGCTGCCGCGCCGTTCAGGCGCACTTGTCGCGAAGCCGAAGCCTGGGTCAGCCCGGTGCCGATGTCATATTCGGTTTGCCCACGCGTCACGGTGGCGGCCACCGCCCAAAGCGTTTCCTGCGAGGCGGCCGGACCTTTGCGGGTATGTTCCGCCAGCTTGGCGCCGCGCAGGCCGCGCCCCGGTGACAGAAGCGAAATGGCATCCAGCACATTGGTCTTGCCCGCGCCATTGGGGCCCGCCAGCACCACCGAAGCGCCGCTGACGGCGATTTCGCCAAAGCCATAGGAGCGGAAATTGGTCAGCTTCAGGCGCGTCACCGCCAGGCGGGAACGCTCCGCCCTGCCGGCATGTATGTCCAACGCAACGGTCAAATCAGACCCTTAAAGGCATGAGGACATACAGCGTGCGCGCGTCCTCCGCATCTTCAATGATCGCCGGCGAACCGGCATCCGACAGCAGGAAGCGCACTTCCTTGCCCTCGATCTGGCTGGTGATGTCCAGCAGGTAGCGGGCGTTAAACCCGATCTCCAGCGCGCCCGCGCTATAGGTCGCCCCCACATCCTCGGTGGCGGTGCCGCTTTCGGGATTGACCACCGACAAGGTCACCTTGTCCTTGCTGAGATTGAGCTTCACGGCGCGGGTCTTGTCGGCGCTGATGGTGGAAACGCGGTCCACGCTTTGCGCGAATTCCTTGGCTTCCAGCGCCAGCGACTTGTCGTTGCCTGAAGGGATGACCCGCTCATAAGGCGGGAAATTGCCGTCGATCAGCTTGGAGGTCAGCTCCACGCCATTGAAGCCGAACTGGATCTTGGTGTCGGACAGCGACACATCGATGGCGCCGTCGGCATCGTCCAGCAGCTTCATCAGCTCGTTCACCGTCTTGCGCGGTATGATCACGCCGGGCATGTCGCCGGCCCCGTCGGGCAGCTCCAATTCATAGCGGGCCAGGCGATGGCCGTCGGTGGCCACGGCGCGCATCACCTTGGGCTTGGCGTCCTTGGCGGCATGGACATAGATGCCGTTGAGATAATAGCGGGTCTCTTCCGTCGAAATGGCAAAGCGCGTCTTGGCGATGATGCGCTTGAGATCATCGGCCGCCAGGCGGAACTTGTGCGGCAGGGCTCCCGCCGCCATCTGGGGAAAATCCTCGCGCGGCAGACAGGAGAGTTCAAAGCGCGAGGTCCCGGCGGACACCGCCAGCCGTCCGCCTTCGCTGGAAAGAAGCTCGGCCTGGACCTGGGCGCCATCGGGCAGCTTGCGGACGATGTCGTAGAGCATATGGGCGGGCGCGGTGGCCGAACCGTTGCGCAGCACATCGGCGGGCAGGGCTTCCACGATCTCGATATCCAGGTCGGTGGCGGTGAGCTTGAGTTCGCCCTTGGCCGCCTCGATCAGCACATTGGACAGGATCGGGATGGTGTTGCGGCGCTCCACCACGCTTTGCACATGGTTCAGCGCCTTCAAGAATGCGCCGCGCTCGACGTTGATCTTCATTGTTCCACCGCCCGGTTGGCTGATCCGCTTTCCGGCGCCGGAGGCGGCCCGAAAATGCCCGTTTTTCCAATGTCTAGCTTGTGTTTGGGAGAGCCCCACAGGACCCCAAGACTCAAGTGGAAAACCATACCAAAAAGAGGGCGGAAGGGCAAAGAAAACGGGTCCCCCAAAACCCCTTTTTTGCCCGGATTTTGGGCGATTTTCGGGGGCTTTGCGGCTTGCTAGAATGGCTTCCACGGGAAGGGCAAAAAATGATGCTCCGGAGATTGGTTTTATCGACCCTGGCAGTGGCTTTCGCCCTGCCGGGATGGGCCACGCCACTGCCGCGTTATGGCGTTTTCGTCTATTCCAATTTGTGCTGGGGGAAGGAAAGCGGCGATGCCGCGGGCAATCGCCTGATGCTTATCCGCGATGGCGACGGCGACCGGCTTTTCTGGGAATGGTCGGATGGCCCATTGGAAGGGCCGGTTGCGGTTACATCCCTACATTTGGACGGGGGGCATATCGCGTTTGATGTCGATATTGGATCGCAAGATACGGTGGACGGCGCGGGAAAATTCGCCGGGAAAGAGAAGCCCTACATTCAGCATCTCAGCGGCAGCATCTTTGCTGAAGCCATCGTGCTTGGCTCTGATGGCACAAACCGGCGGGAGCGATTGCCCAGGCTGGTAACCTTCGCCGCCAAGACGGGTGAGTGCCATTGACGAAAAAGGCCCGGATCGCTCCGGGCCTTTAAATAAGTTAGAGCTCTTTTGAATTGAAATGAACCTTTACACTCACCATGGGCGGGCTTGACCCGCCCATCCAGGGCAACAAATACCGTGTTTGCGGCTCTGGATGGCCGGCTCGGAGGCCGGCCATGGTGAGGATGAGGGAAGCATCCGCATCATCTCAATCCAAAACGGCTCTAAATTGGCGCGTAGCGATTTTGGCCGGTCTGTAGCGACTGCGTACAGGCGCAGGAGCGCGCTGGCCGGTTGGTGTTTTCCAGCCTCTGCTTCAAGGCATTTGTGTTCGTCGCAACATACCTCTTGTTTTTTTAACTACATTGTAGTAGTTTCAATTACAATGTGGATGAGGAGTGCCCATGCCATTACCCAGACTCAGCAATCTGGAAATGCGGATCATGGAGGCGCTGTGGACAGGCGGCGAGCTTTCCACTCGCGAGATACACGAAACTTTTCCCGCCAAGAACCGGCCCGCCTATACGACGGTGCAAACAATGGTGCATCGGCTGGAAGCCAAGAAAGCGCTGCGGCGCGTCAAGAAGATCGCCACGGCCTTTATCTTTGAAGCGGCCATTCCCCGCGATGCCGCGCGCCGCCGTCTGATCGACGATTTTCTCGCGGTGTTCGGCGGAGAAACCCAGCCCATTATGACCCATCTGATCGAGGCGGGAAAACTGACACTGGAAGACGTGCAGGACGCCGAAAGACACCTGCGCGAAATATTGAAGAAGGGCAAGAAACCATGATTGCTCTGCTGCTGAACCACCTGTGGCAATCTTCGCTATGCGTTGGCGGGGCCGGACTGCTGACGTTGGCCCTGCGCCGCAACGGCGCCAATGTGCGCTTCTGGCTGTGGTTTGCGGCCTCCGTCAAATTCCTGGTGCCGTTTGCGCTCCTGACAGCGCTGAGCGCCTATTTGCTGACGCCGATACTTTCCCCGGTGGCCGCCCCGGCGGTGATCCTGATGAAACCGCTTGCCCAGCCCTTTTCCGCACCGTCCCTGACCACCGCACCGGCATCGACAGCCGTCCTCACGGCAATGCCTTCCTTTGCACCATCTCTGACAGCCGTACCCGTTGTACCAGCCGCCGCCCTGGACCTTGAGTCCGCACTTCTGGTGCTTTGGGTTGCCGGTTTCTTGATCATCGCCCTTCGCTGGCTTGTCCGCTGGTCGCGGGTGCGTGCGCTGCTGCGCGAGGCCATGGCAATGAAGGTTGACGCACCCATCGCCGTGAAATTCTCGCTCTCGCGGCTAGAGCCGGGCCTGGTCGGTATCCTGCGGCCCGTCATCCTGCTGCCTCAGGGCATAGATCAACAGCTTTCCGCGGTGGAACTAAAGGCGGTGCTGGCGCATGAACTGAGCCATTGGCGGCGCCGTGACAATCTTCTGGCGGCCATCCACATGCTGGTGGAGGTGCTGTTCTGGTTCTTTCCCCTGGTATGGTGGCTGGGCGCGCGGCTCAATGCCGAACGCGAGCGCGCCTGCGACGAAAGCGTGCTGGCGGACGGCAATGATCCGCAGATGTATGCCGAAGGCATTCTGAAAGTGTGCCGGGCCTATCTACAGTCGCCTCTGGCCTGTGTCGCCGGCGTTTCAGGGGCCGGCCTGAAAAATCGTATTGACGCGATCATGGAAAACCGGACGATCCCGCAGTTGAACGCGGTGCGCAAATTCGTGTTGGGCACGTCCGCTGTTCTTGCGCTTGTTCTGCCCTTGGCGTTGGGGCTGGCGGCGGCGCCAGTCGCGCAAATGCAGGCAAAGGCGGCCCCAATCCTATCGCGGCCCCTGAACACCTTAAGGAGCGCTGATGAAGCAACGGCAAGCGCTCCGCATCGTCGGATCGAAGCCGTGGCAAAAAGCCCACCCGAGCAACTGACAGCGCCATCGTCTAATCTGTCGGGCGCGTTGCCCACTGACAATCTCGCAATGCCGATGGCGACTTCGAGCCATCGATATGTAGCTTCGTTAGAACAGATGCGTGCCATTTCTGCGCCTCAGGCACAAATCGCTACCGATAATCTCGATTTCAAAGTGCCACAGGTTACGTCGAACGACCAATATCCTAGGCCGGCCCTCAAGCTCAGGGCGCCATACGGATTGGAAGAATGGACCCATTCTCAGGCAAGCGCTTATTGCAAGGAGTTTGCCGCAGAAACGGTCGTCCAAGGTGCAAATCGACCAATGGCGATGGATGATGCAGCTAAGCAGCGATACTCTTTTTTCTATTGGCACTGCATGCTTGGCAACGGGCAAGTTAGAGTGGAGCCGGCCATCCGAGGCCCTGTTTATCTGCCGGTTGGGATGGCGTCATCGGATCATCCTACGAATGTATTAGGTACCTGGGCCATATCGACTCCTCCGTGGCAGCCCACGCGAACCTGTACCTTTACGCAATCTGGAAACACTATCAGTGGGACGTGCAATGGGCCTCAAGGCAGTGGCCCGGTATTTGGTGTCATAGACGGACGACAAGTCAGATGGGCTTGGAAATTCATGGCGGAGGACAAACGCCGTGAAGGTGAGCTCGATTTTATTGGAATAATGGAATCAAACGCGACCATCACGGGGCAATCTGTTTTGATTAAAGATTTGCCATTCCATCAGATAGCGCCGTTTAGGGCGGTGCATGGTAATTCAGTAACACAGGTCGCGTCCGGAAAGTAAATCCGGCACCTTAAAGGGGGTTTCATGAAGTTGCTCGCAGCTATAGTGGCGTCGCTTGCGTTGGTGTGGACAACGGCCCAGGCGCAGAACATTTCCGGCATCTGGCAGGCGGACGGCAAGCCGCAGCGCGTGCTGAAAATCACCAAAGACGCAAAGACCTATCATGGCGAATTGTACAATCTAGGCGAGGACGTCTCCGGCGTGCCCCTCAACGGCAACGGCATCTCCACCATTACTCTGACGGGTCATGCGGTCAGCTTCTCGCCTGATGAGGCGCAGGGCAGCTTCGACGGTAAACTTTCAGACGATGGCGACAGCATCACCGGCACCTGGAAGATGCTCTATCGCACGCCGCAGCCACTGATATTCACGCGTGCCACCAAGCAAACTGCCTGGGTGATCGATCCATCTCCGCACAAGAGTCTTTTCATCACGGTCCAGCCCGGCGTGAAACTCGAAGTTCTGGACTTTGGTGGTGGAAGTGGGGGCAGCAGCGGTCCGGTGCTGATCTTCCTCTCAGGCCTGGGCGGTACTGGCCACAGTTTCGATAGTTTTGCTCCCAAATTCACCAACAAGCATCATGTCTATGCCATCACCCGGCGCGGCTTTGGCGCCTCGTCTTCGCCGCCGGACAGTGACGCGAATTACGATTCCGACCGGTTGGGGGACGACGTGCTGGCCGTGATGGACGCCCTGCATATCGAAAAACCGGTGATCGCGGGACATTCCATCGCGGGCGAAGAATTGAGTTCCATCGGCACCCGGCATCCCGGGAAGGTGGCGGGGCTGATCTATCTCGACGCGCTCAATCAATTTTCCTTTTATGATCCATCCGTGGCCGATCTGAGCGTGGAGGTCTCCACGGTCAAGCGCGATCTCAGCCGGATGTTCGACATGCAGAATGATCCTGCCGGTATGCGCGCTTTGATCGCGGACGTGCAAAGCGCACTGCCTAATTTGCAGAAAGCCCTCAGCGACGCGGCGGAGGCGACGGCCTCGATGAAGCCTGCCTTAGATCAGCCGCAAAAGCCGGAAGACCTGGCGGGCAACCGCATCTTCGACAACACTCGCAAGTACGGGCCGGTCAAGGTGCCGGTGCTGACCATCCTGGCAGAGCCGCGCCAATGCGGAAGCAATTGCGACAAGCCCTTCATGCAGAAGATTCTGGCGGATGCCGCGGCGCGCTCTGCCAATTTCGAAAAGCAGAACCCCAGCGCCCGCGTCGTGCGCATCGCCAAAGCCAGCCACTACATTTGGCGCTCCAACGCCGATGAGGTGCTGCGCGAAATGAACGTCTTTATGGATCAATTGCGGAAGCCCTAACTTGGGCTCTACACCGTTGGAAAAATTAGCGGTAGCAATAAAGTATGATCCGGCAGGAGCACGCGGAGCGTACAAGACGTACGTGAGCGCGCGACGCACCGGGCGGCCAAAATCGTAGCGCCCTCAGATTTCCGGCCTGCGCTGCAGCATCTGGGAGAGGAAATCCACCTCCTGACGGAACATGGCATCCTCCACGATCAAGGCTTCGATGCGGCGGCAGGCATGCAGCACCGTGGTATGATCGCGGCCCCCGAAGCGCCGCCCGATTTCGGGCAGGGACCGGGTGGTCAGCTTGCGCGACAGATACATCGCCACCTGACGCGGCCGGGCAACCCGGCGGGCCCGCTGGGGCGAATGGAAGTCCTTGACGTCCAGCTTGTAGAATTCCGCCGTCTTCTTCTGGATGTCCTCGATCGAGGTCTTGGCGCCGGGTCCGGCACGCAGGCCCACCGCTTCCTCCGCCACTTCCAGGGTCACCGGCTTCTTGGTGAGGTCGGCATAGGTCGCCAGCTTGGTGAAGACCCCGATCAGTTCGCGGGGAGAGGCATCCTCGATGTCGGCGATGCGGTCCAGCACGCTTTCCGGCAGCACCACATCGGGCTTGTGGCGGGAAAATTCGGCGGCGCGCGACTTCAGGATCGCAAACCTTGTGTCACGGTCGGGCTTGTCCAGCCCCACGCACAGCCCGCCGGCCAGGCGCGATTTCACATCGGCGCCCAAGCCTTCCAGGGCCTGTGGCGGGCGGTCGGCGGCGATCACCACCCGGCGGCGCAGGTCCGCGAAGGCGTTGACGGTGTAGAGAAACTCCGACGCCGTGGCGGCGGAGCGGCAGATATGCTGCAGATCGTCGATGATCAGCACCTCGGCGGTGCGCAGCTCTTCCTTGAAGGCCAGCGTGTCCTTGCGATAGAGCGCGCCCAAAAAGTGGCGCATGAAATCCTCGGCGCGCAGGAACAAGGTACGCTTGCCGCGCTTGCGGAATTCCAGCGCGGCGGCATTCAGCAAATGGGTTTTGCCATAGCCGAAACCGCCATGGATATAGAGCAGCGGAATATCGGACTGCTGGCCGTCGGCAAAGCTCTTGGCGGCGCCATGACCGAATTGGTTGGCGGCGCCGGGAATGAAGCTGTCGAAGGTCTGCTGGGGATGCAGCATCCGGGTCCACAATCCCTTGTCATCCTCGTTGGTGCGGCTTTCGCTGCGCGGCGAGATGTAGGAGATGCTGGCCGGCGTTTCGGCCAGGCCCTGATGCTGGGCCTCGCGCGGAATGGCGCCGCCGATGGCGGGGGCGCTGATCACGATGGCCAGCGAGGCGGGTGCGAAGCCCTCGGCCAGGAACGCCTTCTCGATGCGGCCGACATAGTGATTGGCCACCCAATTGCGCACAAAGGGTTTGGTGGCGCCGATCTTCAGCTCGTCGGCGTCGAAGGATTCCAGATTCAGCGGCCCGATCCAGGCGTCGAACACCGGATCCCCCAATTCGCGGCGCATGCGCTCGCGCACCGCAGCCCAAGCCGCACGCCAGTCCGGTATCGATTTTCCCACTTGCACCATCGTCAAACCCATCCCGCTTATTGGTTCTTTGGCCCGTCTTCGGCCGCCGTCAGGTTTTCCCGTCCGGGGCCGTCCCTCACTCAGCCCTGTCGCCAGGGCAAATCCGCCTGCTTCCATCCATTGCGATTGCCGCGATGGCCGTCTTCGTCCATGTCGCCTTCAAAACCGTCGGCGATATTGATCGCTTGGCGATAGCCGGCCTGGGTGAGGGCGATGGCCGCCGCGCGGCTGCGCGCGCCGGAGCGGCACATCACCAGCACGGGCGCGTCCTTGTCGCTTAAGGCTTGGCCGGCTTCGGCGATAAAAGCGGGATTGCGCGCCCCGGTGGGAAACCCCTGCCATTCGATGCAATGGACCTGGCGGCCCAGGGAGGAGATGTCGGCAAGCCCGACAAAGTTCCATTCCGCCATGGTGCGCACGTCCAGCAGCTGGGCCTTGGGGTCGGCCTTGAGCTGCTGCCAGGCCTGTGCCGCGCTGACTTCACCGGCATATTCGAGAGAAGAGGAAGGAGCCATTGCTACGCCTTGGAGACAATTAAAGGTCTGCCGGGAGACTCGCCCAGCAAAACACATCAAAATTGGAAGATTTTAGAGACTTATAGGCTTTCGGATGCGCCCAAAGTCCAGCCGATACTTGCTGAATATTTGGTTTTTACTTGATCTATTCTTCAGCATGCTCGGCGCTCGCCCCATCCGTTGGTTAAGATACGTCTAAGCCGCGCAGGCCCACAAGGGAATAAACTGCGAACAAAGCCACTGATTCGAAAAATTTTTCGCTTTTGTGAAACGGGCTAAATGGTTGTGACGTATACGGAAAATGCCAGTTTTCCACCAAGCTTTTTTGAATCAGTCACTTAGCCGGCAATTGCTCCGTGTTGCAGGTGCGAAATATGGCTTTCTTGCGAACATCAGCACACGGACAAATAAAAAGGCCCGGATTTTACCCCCGAGCCTTAATCTGGACTTGAAATCCGAAGGATTCCAGCCTTTTCGTTATTTCGACAGTTTTGCGACCCGCTTGGTCAGGCGCGACACTTTCCGCGAGCCGGTGTTCTTGTGCAGCACGCCTTTGGAGACGCCGCGCATGATTTCCGGCTCGGCGGCCTTCAAAGCGGCCAAAGCGGCCTTTTTGTCGCCGGAGGCGATGGCTTCCTCGACCTTGCGGATAAAGCCGCGCACCCGGGTTTTACGCGCCGTATTGATGGCGGTGCGCTTGGCGGTGGTGCGGACGCGCTTCTTGGCGGAGGCGATATTGGGCATAGGCAGTCCTTCGGCGGAAAAGAGGGGCGCGTATAGCCTCGGACGGGCCCGGGGTCAACAAAAAGGGG
>DATEIA010000209.1:0-2762 GCA_035279305.1 Rhizomicrobium sp. | reverse complement strand
CGCCAATCACATGGCGACCGGCGAAGTGATGAAAGTGTCGGGCACCGGTTTTGACTTCACGCGTCCCAAGCCCATCGGCAAGGACATCAACGGCCCCGATCCGGCGATCGTGGCCACGCCGGGCTATGACATCAACTTCATCCTGCGCGGAGCCATGGGACGCTTGCGGCCCGCCGCCCATGTGGTGGAGCCGGAATCGGGCCGGGTGATGGATGTGCTGACCACCCAGCCGGGCATGCAGCTTTACCTGCCCAACAACGAAAAGCCGATTGTCGGCAAAGGCGGCGCCCAATACATCAAGCGCGGCGCCTTCTGCCTGGAGACCCAGCATTTCGCCAATTCGCCCAACATACCGTCTTTTCCCAGCACGGTGCTGCGGCCGGGCAAGATTTTCTATGAAGTGACGGAATTCCGTTTCTCAAGCCGGAAGTGACGGCAAAGCAAAAGGCGCCGCGGTTTCCCGCGGCGCCTTTTGGTCTTTCCATCGGAACTACTTGGTGGGGGCGTAGGGACCCACTTCGGGCTTGCCCTGGGTGTTGGCCAGATTGCCCAAATCCTGCTTCACGCCGGCGGCGATGGCAGAGGTTTCGCTCATCCCCTGGAAGCAGGTGAAGTCGGGACGGTCGCGCCAGGCATAGGGCCCGCACAGACGCACACCCGCCTTGATGGCGGCATCGTGCACAATGTTGATCTCGCGCTCATAGTCGGGATCGCCCTGCTTGTAGCCGGAGTGATTGCTCAGATCGCCGCTGGCCGCAAAGACGGCGGTCACGCCTGGAATCTTGGCGATGCGGTCGGCATCCTTGAGGCCCGCCAGCGTCTCGATCATCAGGATCAACACCAGATTGTCATTGATGGTCTTGCGATAGCCGCCCGGCACAGTGCCCCAGAAATCGGAGCTGAAGGCCTGGCCGCCGCCGGCGCTGCGCCGGCCCAGAGGCGGGAAGAAGGCCCAGTCGCGCGCCCGGACCGCTTCCTCATAAGAACGCACGGTGGGCACCACCAGAACCAGCGCGCCGGCGTCCAACGCATGCTGTTCCTCACGCTCGTCGGTATAGGCGACGCGCACGCCCGGCACCGCCTTGGCGTGCGGGCATCGCGCCCACATGCGCGCGGTCTGTTCCCAGTCGCGCGGGCTGTGCTGATGCTCGGTCCAGATGAAGTCGAAACCGGCATTGGCCATGGCGCAATAAGTGGAGGGATCGGTGGCCGAGAACACGGTTCCGCCGACAACTTTCTCACCGCGCATCATCTTGAGCTTGACCGGGTTCCAGATCTTGGCGCCGCCCGGAATGTCATTATTGGGTCCATACTTCCAGGTCTTGTCGTCGAACTTGCCCTGGTTGACGGCGCCCGCCAGCGGCTTATCGATCGCCTTGCTGTCCACGCCGGCCGGCGCGGCAAGCGGAAACTTCAGAGTGCCCGCCGCCGCATAGTTTGCGTACGGATCGGCATTCTGCGACAGCGCGGCGACCGTGCCAAAACCAACAGCCGCGACAAACGCGGCTGAGAATAGTAAGCGTTTCATTGCATTTCTCTCCCCTGGGCGCTCGTGCGAGGCCGATTTTCGAAGGCGGCAGCTAATCAGGAGGCAGGAGGCAGGTCAAACTGCTTCCAAAGCGTTCGCACTCGCAATATGGCGGTACGCGGAGCGGGTTTTTACGGAATGCCTGCCAGGGCGAAGGCCATGCGAATGGCAAATCTTGCCGCTGTCATCTTTCCGGCGACAGCGCCACCGCGCTAAGAGCCAGACACTGCGCGTAACTGCGCGCATAGACACGCTGCTGCGTCGCCTGGTCAAAACCGTTGTCGCCGGCATCCTGCATCGCCACGGAGCGGCAGAAACCCGTATCGGCGGGTTCCGGCGCGGATACCGACCTAGACGCCGGCTTTGCCACTGCCTCCGGTTCCTCGGCGGAGCCTTTCAGCCCGCCATAGTTCAGGGCGCGATCCCAATCGGTATCGGTGCAGCCCGCAAGCAGCAGGCAAAAGATCAAGGGTGAAATTTTTTTCATCGACCGCGAACCATAGAGCAAGTTGAGCCCAGATTTAAACACCTGCGTTGCGCGCGGCTTCAGCCAGCGCCCGCCAGCACTTCTTTGACCTTGGCCGCCAGCTGCTTGAGGCCAAACGGCTTGGGCAGGAAGTGAATATCTTCCGAACTCTGGTCGCTGCGGCGAAACGCCTCTTCGGCATAGCCGGACATGAAGATGACCGCCAGGTCGGGCTTCAACGCCTTGACGTGCCGCACCATGGTGGGCCCGTCCATATTGGGCATCACCACATCGGTAATGATGAGGTCGATGGTATTGACGTCGTTCTTGACGATTTCCAGCGCCTCTTCGCCGCCGCCGGCTTCCAGCACATGGTACCCGCGCATACGAAGAGCGCGCGCCGCAAAGCTGCGCACCGCTTCTTCGTCTTCCACCAGCAGGATGGTGTCCTGACCGGTGACATCGCGCGCCGCGGCGGGTGGCGCCTCGGCAGGCACGGTATCCGCCGCCTCGACCTTGCGGCGCGGCAGATAGATCTTGAAGCAAGTGCCCTTGCCCAGCTCGCTGTCCACGGTGATGAAGCCGCCGGACTGCTTGACGATGCCATAGACCGTCGCCAGCCCCAACCCGGTGCCCTGGCCCACCGGCTTGGTGGTGAAAAAAGGATCGAAGATCTTGCTCTGGATTTCCTTCGACATGCCGGTGCCGGTATCGGCCACATCGATGCGGACATAGTCGCCCGCCGGCATGATGGCGGTCCCCAGCGCC
>DATEIA010000208.1:0-2530 GCA_035279305.1 Rhizomicrobium sp. | reverse complement strand
CGCCCCGAGGGATCCGACGTGGCAGTCCCTTTGCCCGCCCCTACGGCGATTTCATCCTCGATATGTCCGGACGCGCTCGACCAGATGGCATGAAAGACCTTGTACAACCCGGCCCGGACGGACATTCCGGGGTCAACCTCCACCTTACCGGCGAGCAAAGCGGCCAAGGCCGCATGCACATAGGCGTCGCCGCTTTTCTGCGAGCCTACCAAGGCCCGGGCATAGCGGCGAAGATAGGGAAGATGCGGCGCAAACTGCTGCGTCTTGGTCATAAAAACGGCTCCTCCGGCAATAGGCGGAATACTGTCACACCCAAAGCGCGTCGATGGCGAAAAAGTTCCCTAAAAATGGGAACTCATAGCCAGGCCAAGGCGTTCAACAATCTACGAGGGCGCGGGGCCAGACGGCGCGGACTATAAGGTTCTGATATGGTTTACTTTTTTAACCGGCCCGCGATTGTGGCGTCTTAGCGGACACGGCGGCGGAAGGTCATCAAAATGTCCAAAGACAAGGCTCCCATTACTGACAAAGCCCGTTACGCCCGTTTGCGGCGGGAGGCGATCGGCCAAGGCCTACGCCGGCTTTACGACGGCGTGGTGCATGAACCGGTACCGGATGAGTTCATGGATCTTTTGAAGAAAATCGATGAATCCGCCGATCCCGAGAGGTCCCCGTCATGATGGGACGTTCAGCGATGGATCGCACCACGCATTCCACCTCGCATTCCGATGACACCTTTAAGGAGGAGCTGTTGTCGCTGGTGCCTTATCTTCGCGCCTTTGCCCGCTCGCTCTCCGGCCGGCACGAAGGCGCGGACGACCTTGCCCAGGAAACGCTGGTCAAGGCCTGGCAATCCCGCAGTTCCTACTTGCCCGGGACAAATCTCAAAGCCTGGCTGTTCACGATCCTGAGAAATCAATTCTATTCCGAACGCCGCCGCGCTTGGCGCCAGGAACCGTGGGATAGCGAAAAGGCCGCCAATCTCCATTCCTATTCCGAAAGTCAGACCTCGGCCGCCGATCTGTCCGATATCGCGCGCGCCCTGCAGGCGCTGCCAAGCGAGCAGCGCGAGGCGCTGATCCTGGTCGGTGCCGGCGGCTTTGCTTATGAGGAAGCAGCGAAAATCATCAATTGTGCGGTTGGGACGGTCAAGAGCCGTGTGGCACGTGGCCGGCGGGCGTTGATGGCGCTTCTGGACGGCGACGAACGGTTGCCGATGTCAGATCGGCCACCCGAAGGAGAAGCCGCGCGTGAAATTCTTTCGCAGTTGGATCGCCTGGCACCCCACCATGGGGGCGACAAGCGACGGTGACGACGCGCCGCGGCAAGGTTGGTCCTTAAGAGCACGATTGCTCATCTTCGTCTCGATTGCGCTTTGGCCAATCGCGGTGGTGAGCATTTTCCAGGGCATTGAACGCGCCGGCGCGGACCGTTCCAGCATCCGTGACAGGATGGTGCAATCCGCCCAGGCCCTTGCCGGGGACGAGGACGATCTGCTGGCCTCCGCCGAGCAGATTGTCCGTGCCATTTCCAATCTATCGGCGGTCCGCGCGGCGGCGCCGGAATGCGGCTCCGTCCTGAAAGAAGCCCTGGTCGGAATTACCTATTTCAGCAATTTGATGCGGATCGACCGCAATGGCGCCGCGGTCTGTTCGGCCTTGCCCTATGCCAAGGATTTGAATCTTTCCGCAACGCCTATCTTCAGCCGCGCCCGGCAATCGGCCGGGTTTGTGGTCAGCGGGGAAATCCCCAGCGCCGTGCTGAACCGGCCGGTTGTCGCCGGCATGCTTCCGCTTCGCGACGCACAAGGCAACTTTCAAGGGGCACTCTCGATCGAATTGGATACGGGCTGGCTGGATTCCCTGATGCGCAGCCACGCCCGCGCCCCCGGCGCCGTGGTTTTCATTGCCGACAGGGACCATCATATTCTGGGCAGCAACGATCACGCCGTGGCGCAAGCCCTGATTGCGGGGGCGTCGGCAGCGGAAAATTCGCCGGCCCTGCGCGAGGCACGGGACGCGGCGGGAAACAGCTGGAGATTCTCCGAGATTGCCTTGCAAGGAGGCCCGCTGTTCATCGGCTATGCGATGAAGGAATCGGCGCTCTTCAGCGCGACCTATTTGAGCGTCGCCACCGACTTCCTGATGCCGGTACTGATGATCATACTGGCCTGGACAGCCATCTGGTTCGCGACCGAACAACAAGTGACGAGATGGATTCTGTACCTGCGGCGGATTTCCGCCGCCTACCGGGGCGGTCACTATTCGATTCGCCCCAGCCTGACGGGCGCGCCCGCGGAATTCACCGCACTAGGCCAAGGCTTTTCGGACATGGCAAATTCCATCCAGGACCGCGACCAGAGGCTGCGCGATGCGGTCGAGTTGAAGACGGTTCTGATCCGGGAAATCCATCATCGCGTGAAGAACAACCTGCAGGTGGTGATGAGCCTGCTGAGTTTGCAGGTCGGGCAGGTCCGCGACCCCTCGGCGCGGCAGGCGCTGGTGCAGGCCCAGGCGCGGATAAACGCACT
>DATEIA010000207.1:0-2860 GCA_035279305.1 Rhizomicrobium sp. | reverse complement strand
CGGCCGCAATCCGCCAGGCCCTTGCCATGGGTGAGGCCATAGAGAAATCCGGCGGCGAACTGATCGCCCGCGCCGGTGGTGTCGATCACCTGGGCAACCGGCGCGGCGGCAATCTCATGCACCACGCCGCCTTCGACAATCACACAGCCCTTGGCCGAACGCGTCAGCGCGGCGATGCCGCCCCATCTCTGCGCCGCCTTCACCACATCGGCGAAGTCCTCGGCTTCGAACAGCGCCTTGGCTTCGTCCTCATTGGCGAACAGGATGTTCACATCCCTCTCCAGCAAGTACAGGAATTCGTCGCGGAACCGCCCGACACAGAAGGGATCGGACAGCGTCAGGGCGATGCGGCCGCCCGCGCCTTTGATCGCCGCCATGGCCTTGCGCGAAGCCTCTTTGGCGTTTTCTTCGTCCCACAGATAGCCCTCGATATAGAGAATGCGCGCCCGCGCGATTTGTGTTTCGTCCACGTCATCGGGGATCATTTCACGACAGGCGCCCAGGAAGGTATTCATGCTGCGCTGGCCGTCCGGCGTCACCGCGATCATGGACGAGGCGGTGGAGGCGTTGGTCTTGCCGGTGCCGTTGTGGAAGGTCACGCCGGTGGCGGCCATGGAATTGCCGAACACGGTCCCCAGCCGGTCGCTGGAAACCTTGCCCAGGAACAGCCCGCAGCCGCCCAATGACGCCAGGCCCGCCATGGTATTGGCGGCGGAGCCGCCCGCGACTTCGTGCAGGGATGACGTGGTCTGGTGATGGTCAGCCAGCGCCTTGAGCAGCTCCTTGGCGCGGAACTCATCGATCAGGGTCATGGTGCCCTTGGCGATGCGATGGGTCAGGAGAAAGCGGTCGTCCACCGGGGCGATGATGTCCACGATGGCGTTTCCCAGACTGGCTACGTCATATTGCCGATGTGTCACGCGACCCCCGCAAGGCTTGTCCACAAAATAGAAGGCTCCGCTTACACGCGGCGGCGGCCCAGGCGCAAGCTTTTCGGCTTGTCCTACGCATGGCGCTGGTGCAGAAGGCCCAAGATGATGCGCCGCCTGACACTCTTGCTGATGCCGCTGGCCGTCGCCGGTTGCGCCGCCAAGGTCGCGCCGCCTCCGCCCGCGCCGTCCGCAGCGCCGGGTATCGCATCCATCCCGCCGGCGCCGCCGCGCGGCGAGCCCGGCCTGTATCTCAACATGGCGGCCCCAAGCTTGCAGGCGGCTTTCGGGCGCCCCGCTTTTGTGCGCAAGGACGGCAGCACCGAAATGTGGCGTTATGACGGGGCGGCCTGCCGCGCGTTCTTTTTCCTCTATGGATCGCCCTTGGCGGTGCGCCATGTCGAGACCCTGCCGCATGGCGCCCAGGATGCGGCGGATATGACCTGCCTTACCGCCTTGCGGGCTTCGAAAGCGTCATAGCTTTTACCCTCCCTCAAGGGGAGGCTTGTCTCTTCAACGACGGGATTTAGAAATTGGCGCTTTTGCCTTTACCAGCGCCGCTTCCTTCGTCTTGTCCTTGAAGCGGCAGAGATCGCGCACCACGCAGGTTGGGCAAAGCGGCTTGCGCGCGACGCAGGTGTAGCGGCCATGCAGGATCAGCCAGTGATGGGCGTGGCTTTTGTAATGTTCCGGCACCACCTTTTCGAGTTTCTGCTCCACCTCCACCACATTCTTGCCCGGCGCCAGATTGGTGCGGTTGGAGACGCGGAAGATATGGGTGTCCACGGCGATGGTCGGCTCACCAAAAGCGACATTCAGCACCACATTGGCGGTCTTGCGCCCGACGCCCGGCAAGGCTTCCAGCGCGGCGCGGTCTTTGGGCACCTTGCCGCCATGCTGTTCGATCAGGATTTTGGACAGCGCGACGACATTCTTGGCCTTGCCGCGATAAAGCCCGATGGTTTTGATCGCTTGCGCGAGTTTTTCCTCGCCCAGCGCCATCATCTGCTCCGGCCTGGTCACCGTCTGGAACAGCGGCGCCGTCGCCTTGTTGACGCCCTTGTCGGTGGCCTGGGCCGACATCACCACCGCCACCAGCAAGGTATAAGGATTGACGTATTGCAGTTCGGTCTTGGGCTCGGGATCGAGCTTCTTCAGCCGGGCGAAAAACTCTTCGGCTTCGGCCTTGGAAAAAGGTTTGGCCATCAGCGCCAGTCCTCATGGTGAGCCTGTCGAAGGATGAGGGGCGCAGCTTTCAAAGACCAAGCACATCCGTCATGGCATAGAGTCCCGGCTTCTTGCCATGACCCCATTTGGCGGCCGTCAGTGCGCCATGCGCGAAGATCGAACGGTCTTCCGCCGAATGCGACAGGGTGATGCGTTCGCCGGTGCCGGCGAAGATCACCGAATGTTCGCCCACCACGCTGCCGCCGCGCAAAGTGGCAAAACCGATGCTGCCTTCGGCGCGCGGGCCCAGATTGTGGCCGTCGCGCGCCTTGACCCAATGCTTGTCCAGCGACACGCCGCGCCCCTTGGCCGCGGCCGCGCCCAGCAGCAAGGCGGTGCCCGACGGCGCATCGACCTTGTTGCGGTGATGCATTTCCAGCACCTCGACATCGTAATCGGGCAAGGACTTGGCGGCGCGCTCGGCCAAGGCCGCCAGCAGATTGACGCCCATGCTCATATTGCCGGACTTCACGATCACGGCATGGCGGGCGGCCGCGCCGATCCGCGCCTCGCTTTTTTCGTCAAAGCCGGTGGTGCCGATGACATGGACGATGCGCGCCTGGGCCGCCAGTTCCGCCAGCATGGTGGAGACCATCGGCGTGGTGAAATCCACCACCGCATGGGCTTGCGCCAGCAGCGGCAAGGGATCGGCGGTCAGCTTGATGCCATTGGGCTGCATCCCCGCCAGGGTGCCGGAGTCCAGC
>DATEIA010000206.1:0-11367 GCA_035279305.1 Rhizomicrobium sp. | reverse complement strand
TGGGCGTCTATCCCAAGCCGGTGCTGGATGTGACCACGCCGTCGGTCGCCAAACTGATCACGGACAACAAGGCGGCGTTGGCGATGGATCACACCCACAAGCTCGCCTCGGTTCAGAAGGGAGCCGCCCAGTGACCCTTCAAACCGATCTTATGATCCTGCTTCCCGAACTGATCCTGGCGGTTGGCGCCATGGCGCTGCTTTTGGCCGGCGCGGTTGCGGGCGAAAAGAGCGCGCCCGCCATCGGCTGGGGCGCCATCGCGTTGCTGGTGCTGGCGGGCGCGGCCATAGTGACGGGCCCCGATCATGCCATGGCGTTTGGTGACGCCTTCATTGCGGATGGTTTCTCGCGCTTCGCCAAGCTGTTGATCCTGAGCGGCGCCGGCTTCTCCATCCTGCTGGCGGACGAATTCTTTTCCCAGATCAACCTGTCGCGTTTCGAGCTGCCGGTGCTGATGCTGCTGGCCAGTTTGGGCATGATGCTGATGGTATCGTCGTCCAGCTTCTTGTCGCTCTATATGGGGTTGGAGCTGCAATCCCTGGCGCTTTATGTGCTGGCGGCCTTCAACCGCGATCATCTTCGCTCCAGCGAAGCGGGACTCAAATATTTCGTGCTGGGGGCGCTGTCGTCCGGCATGATGCTGTACGGCATCTCGCTGATCTACGGCTTCACCGGCAGCACCAGTTTCGCCGCCATCGCCTCGGTTACCGCGCAGGGCGCTGGCCTGGGGGTGATTTTCGGCATCGTTTTCCTGATCGCGGGCCTGGCTTTCAAAGTGTCCGCCGTGCCTTTTCATATGTGGACACCCGATGTCTATGAAGGCGCCCCCACCCCGGTCACCGCCTATTTCGCCACCGCCGCCAAGGTGGCGGCGCTGTGCCTGTTCCTGCGCGCCATCCTCACCCCGTTCCCCGACCTGATCCATCAATGGCGGCAGATCATCGTCTTCATCTCGGTGCTCAGCATGGCGCTGGGCGCCATCGCGGCGCTGGGCCAGAAGAACATCAAGCGCCTGATGGCCTATAGCTCCATCGGCCATATGGGCTATGCCCTGCTGGGGCTGGCGGCCGGCACCAGTTTGGGCGTGCGCGGCGTGCTGATTTATCTGGCGATCTATGTCGCCACCAATCTGGGCGTCTTTGCCTGCATCCAGGCGATGCGGCGCGATGGCAAGGCGGTGGAAGGTATTTCCGATCTGGCCGGGTTGGCGCGCACCGACCTGAAACTGGCGGTGCTATTCTCCATGCTGTTCCTCAGCCTGGCGGGCTTGCCGCCGCTGGCCGGCTTCTTCGCCAAATTCTATGTCTTCCTGGCGGCGATCAAGGCGGGGCTGTTGATCCCCGCCATACTGGGCGTGCTCGCCAGTGCCATAGGCCTGGTTTACTACCTCAAACTGGTGAAAGTGATGTTCTTCGACGAGCCTGCGGATGCGCTGGACGGCAAGGCTGGTTTGGGGTCGCGCACAATCATGATCCTGTCGGGCGCGGTGGCGCTGTTGTTCATCTTCGCCGCGTCGCCCGTGATCAATGCCGCCGATGCGGCGGCGCGCGCTCTTATCCCTTGAGAACCTCGCTCTCATGGCCGAGCGGCTATGGCCAGATCTGGTTCGGTGAACTGGATTCCACCAACAGCGAAGCGCGCCGCCGGGTGCAAGCGGGCGAACAGGGCCCGGTGTGGATCAGCGCCGCGCGGCAGACGCAGGGCCGTGGCCGCCGGGGCAGGGTGTGGGATGGCGGCCAAGGCAATCTCGCCGCCACCTTGCTGCTGCGTCCCGCCGCGCCGGCCTCTATCATCGGGCAATTGTCCTTTGCCGCGGCGCTGGCGGCGGCGGACATGGCGCGGCATTTCGCGCCGGACGCCGCGATCCAGGTCAAATGGCCCAATGACGTGCTGGCGGGCGGCCGCAAGCTGGCGGGCATCCTGCTGGAAAGCGGCGAAGAGTCCGGCACCCGCTGGCTGGCCATCGGCATTGGGGTAAATCTGGCAAGCTTTCCGCCCGCGGCCGAATTTCCAGCCACCTCACTGGCGCAACTGGGACTTGCGGCGCCGTCAGCGCAAGACGCTTTGACCGTCCTCGCCGCCCGCTTCGCCGATTGGTATGATGCCTGGATGCGTGAGGGGTTCGAGACAGTGCGCGCGGCTTGGCTGGCGCGCGCCGGGGGATTGGGAAAATCCATCCGCGCGCGGCTGCCGGACGCCGTTCACGAAGGCGTGTTCGAGGGGCTCGATGCTTCAGGCGCGCTGCTGCTCAATCAGCAGGGCCAGTTACGCGCCATCGCGGCGGGCGAGGTGTTTTTCTGATGTTGCTCGCCATCGATGCCGGCAATACCAACATCGTCTTCGCGGTCTATGACGGCGGCAAGATGCGCGCCCAATGGCGCGCCGTCACCCAAGTGTCGCGCACCGCCGATGAGTATGGCGTGTGGCTGGGGCAATTGCTGGAACTGGAAGGCCTGTCGTTCCAGGACCTGACGGCCGCCATCATCGCCACGGTGGTGCCGGCGGTGCTGTTCGATCTGCGCGACCTGTGCCGCAAATATCTCAAGGCCGAGCCGCTTTTGGTGGGCGATCCGGCGCTGGACCTGGGCCCCAAACCCCATGTTGACCGCCCGGAGACGGTGGGCGCCGACCGGCTGTGCAACACGGTGGCGGCGCATGAGCGCTATAAAGGCGCGGTGATTGTGGTGGATTTCGGTACCGCCACCAATTTCGATATTGTGTCGGAAGACGGCGCCTTTGACGGCAGCGTGATCGCGCCGGGCGCCAATCTTTCCATCGAGGCGCTGCACCAGGCCGCGGCGCTGCTGCCGCGCGTCGCCATTCACCGCGCCCAGAAAGTGATCGGACGCGATACCGTCTCCAGCATGCAATCGGGAGTCTATTGGGGCTATGTCGGGCTGATCACCGGGTTGATCACCGGCATCAAAACCGAATATGGCAAGCCCATGACGGTGGTGGCGACCGGCGGGCTGGCGCATCTGTTCCGGCCCGATATTCCCGCCATCGAGCATATCGATCCCGATCTCACCATGCGCGGACTGATGCTGATCCATGCCCGCAACCTCTCCAAAATTATCAAGAGCTAATGGATCGCATGGCACAGGATGAGCTGGTCTTTCTGCCCTTGGGCGGATCGGGCGAGATCGGCATGAATTTCAACGCTTATGGCTTCGGGCCGGAGAGCGACCGGCAATGGATCATTGTCGATTGCGGCGTGTTGTTCGGGCGCGAGGGCATGACGCCGGGCGTGGACCTGATCATGCCCGACATCCGCTATCTGGCGGAGCGCCGCCAGAATGTGCTGGGCATCATCGCCACCCATGCCCATGAGGATCATATCGGCGCCATTGCGCCCCTATGGCCGTCGCTGCGCTGTCCGATTTACGCCACGCCCTTCACCGCCCGGCTGATCACCGGCAAGCTGGACGAAGCGGGGCTGTCGTCGACAGTGCATGTCAAGGAAGTGCCGGTGGGCGGCAGCCTGACTTTGGGCCCGTTCCAGCTGGATTTCATCTCCATCACCCATTCCATCCTGGAGCCCAACCTGCTGGCCATCCGCACGCCCCTAGGGGTGGTGGCCCATACCGGCGACTGGAAGATCGATCCCAATCCCATGCTGGGCGAGGCGACCGATGCTGAGGCGCTGGAGAAACTCGGCAATGAAGGCGTGCTGGCGCTGGTCTGCGATTCCACCAATGCGCTGGTGCCGGGAAGCTCAGGCTCCGAAGCGACGGTGCGCGAAAATCTCACCCAACTGATCGGTACCCTGAAAGGCCGGGTGGCGGTGACGGGCTTTGCCTCCAATGTGGCGCGGCTGGACACGGTGGCGCGCGCCGCCAAGGCGTCGGGGCGCCGCGTCGCCCTGGTGGGCCGCTCGATGCAGAAGATGGTCGCGGCGGCGCGCGAGACCGGCTATCTGAAAGACTTCCCGCCGGTGCTGGACGAGACGGAGGTGGCGGATCTGCCGCCGCACAAGGTGCTCTATCTGTGCACCGGCAGCCAGGGCGAGCCGCGCGCCGCCCTGGCGCGCATCGCCGACGACAGCCACCCCAATGTGCAGTTGCGCGAAGGCGACACGGTGATCTTTTCCAGCCGGGTCATTCCCGGCAATGAACTGGCCATTGCCGGGATCCAGAACAAGCTGGCGGCGCGCGGCGTCGGACTGCTGACCAGCGAAGACCATCATGTCCATGTCAGCGGCCATCCCTGCCGCGACGAGCTGGCCCAGATGTATCGCTGGATCAGGCCCAGGCTGGC
This sequence comes from Rhizomicrobium sp., assembly GCA_035279305.1. GTDB lineage: Bacteria > Pseudomonadota > Alphaproteobacteria > Micropepsales > Micropepsaceae > Rhizomicrobium. The sequence goes on along the minus strand of DATEIA010000206.1, from coordinate 7,110 downwards.
GCTGCCGGTGCATGGCGAAATGCGCCATCAGGTGGCCCATGCCGCGCTGGCGCGCGAACTGCAAGTGCCCCAGGCCATGGTGCCGGAGAATGGCCAGATGTTCCGCCTGGCGCCGGGTCGGCCTGTCTTGATCGACGAAGTGCCGGCGGGCCGCATTCATATGGACGGGCGGGTGCTGGTGGCGGAAGGCGCCGGGATCGCCAAGGACCGCCGCGCCATGGCGTTCGCCGGGTTGCTGGTGGTGTCCTTGGTGGTGGATCGCAAGGGGCGCATCGCCGCACCGCCCACCGTGCTGGGCGAAGGCATGCCCGAGCCGGTGGAAGAGGCGGTGCTCAAGGCGGTGGAAGATACGCTCGACAAAAACAAGCGCAGCGATATCGACGATCTGGCCGAGAATGTGCGCCGCGCCGCGCGCCGGGCGGCGCAGGATGCTTGGGGCAAGAAGCCCATCACCCGCGTGCTGGTGAACGAGATATGAGGCGGCGATGACTTTGGCGGACGGCCTGCATTATGTCGTTTTGTTCAGCGCCTATGCCGTGCTGTGGTTTCTCTGCCTGTTCTGCCTGTTGCCGGTGGGGCTGGGCAGCGAACGCGATCCGGAAAGCGGCGCGCCGCTCAATCCGAAACTCAAGAAAAAAGCCCTGATCGCCGGCGTGATCGCCGCCGCGCTGTGGATGATCTTCTACGCCCTTATCGGCTTCGGCTGGCTGGAGCTTTAGGCCCTCATGCTTCGACAGTCGTTAGCGGCAGCGTAGTGCGACCAGCATGAGGATTTTTACAGATATCCTCACCCTGAGCTTGTCGAAGGGTGAGGCCAGAAAACAGAAAGGCCGGAGTTTTTTGGCTCCGGCCTTTAAATTTCTCCCCGAACTTGGCCGTTCTATGCGGTCACGTTCTTTTATGGATTTGCTTGATATAGTGGTTCTGACAGCCTGTCACGAAATAAGTGGAATTATTGCAGTGCACAATACGCAATTTAATTTCGTGTGGCGAAAAATCCTCTCGGCGGTTGCCGCTTTGTGTTTTGGAGCGGTTCAGCCCGGCTTGGCCGCCACCATGGCCCAGCCCTCCAAGCCCGATCCGCTGCTGGATGGCGGCCCCACTGCGCCCTGCGCCGCGGCTGCGGATTATGCCGCCGGAACAGACGCCAACGGCCAGGCGGTGGTCCCCGCCGATGTCGCCGCCGGCCGCGTGCCTTTGCCCGATGCCATCGCGCTTCCCCTTGGTAACAAGCGCGGTAACCAGACCGCGCGTCGCGGTGGTCCCAATAGGCGGAATGGTGACAGCGCCTATGTCAGCCTGGACGGCAAGAAGCTTGAGCCATTGCTCAACCCCCAGCCTTGTGCCGATCCGGGACGCTGACGGCGTTGGGGACAAAAAGCCAATAGCGTGAATTTTCTGAGGTTCCATTAAAGGGCCGGTAACGCCTGCGCCTCTAACCTTCTTGAGACAGATCGGGTGTGTGGGAATAGGGGCCGGACGATGTTTCAGGACAGTTGGACACTTTACGACGACGAACCAATCCGTCCCAAGAAATGGATTTTCCATCCGCGCAAGCGTTCGGTGATGGGTCCGCTTCTGACCCTCGGCGCCGCGGTGCTGGTGCTGTTCGAGGCCTTCAGCCGCTTCTGACGACTATTTCGCGCCCGCCGCGCTGACATAGAGCAGGTTTTCCTTCCGCGAAACATAGAGACGCAGCTTGTTCAGCACCGACAGGCCCAGCATCGCGTCGGTGCAGCCGAAATTGTGCATCAGGCGCGGCTGCTCGGTGGAGTGAACCGTGCGTTCGAGATCAAAGTGCGGCGACTCTCTGCATTCGGGGCGTGGCGCTTCGTCATAGACCAGGAAGTCGGGGTTATTGACGGTCAATCCGTCCACCGTTAGGGCCTTGAAAGGAAAACGGTAGGTCTTGTGGCCCAGCAAATCCTGACCCACCGCCGTCAGTTGCGGTGAGGTCTGGTCGATGTTGAAAAGGCGCCGCATGGCGTTCATGCCGATACGCGAGCGACCCTCCGTGCTGAACGAGACCGTCAAGGGCTGGCCATCCAGCTTGAGTTCGGCGCGAAGATAGCCAAGATACTTGGCCGGTTTCAGCGGCACTTGCACATAATCCTGGGTCCAGTAGACCACCTTGCCGGGACAATGATCCAAGGCAAAGAGATTGAACTTGCCGCCCGCTATGTCGAGTTCGAGATCAACCTGCTCGAACAGCTGCGTGCCCAAATCACCGGCAACCCCGTCGCGATAACTGCCGGGCTTCAACTTCTGGAAATCCATTTCGTTTATGGTCAGGCGGCCCAAATGCACGTCCCGCGCATGAGCGAGGCGCTCGATGTCCTGGCCGTCACGCTTGATGTGGACGTTCGGGGGTATGGAAGTTGTACGCAAATCCAGTTTGTCGGCGACATCTCCGCTGATTCCGCTGCCTGCATTTTCCATCCGGAAGACCAGTTTCTCCGGGATGGCGCCGAAGCTCACCGGCAATAACAGGTGATCGGGATAGACTTCCATCGGGATGGATGCGATCTGCTTGAGGGCACAATCCTCGGCCTGTGCCGCGCCACCGGCGAGCAGCCAGGCAGCGGCCGCCATGATCCATTTGAGCATTCCCGCCCCCGTTTCTGTTCCCGCCCCATATCAGCCGCCAAAGCCGATGCTGGTCAAATCCGGTCTGCAGGTCTGACAAATTCTCAGATTAAGTATCCGTAAGTTCGTCAAAATATTCCAGTGCGGGACTAATATTCCTGGCAAAGCAGGGGGAGATGGGATGCGCGGCCTGATCGTCGTCGTTTTTGTGATGTTGGCGTCGAGGGCAGTGGCCCAGACGACCATGATCACCGTTTCCAGCCCGCCCTGCATCAATCCGGCGCCGCCGAGCGCCGCGCTACCGCCGGCCACCCCCAGTGTTGCCGCCGGTACTCTGGCTGCGCGCAACCGCGACTTCGCGCTGGCGCTGGCCAATTTCAAACCGTTGGCCGACCAGGGAGACGCCGATGCCGAGCGGGCACTGGGCCAGCTGCTGATGCAGAACTGTACCGGACTTCAGGACAAAAGCGCGGCCGTGGCGTGGCTGACCAAAGCCGCCTCCCGGGGCAATGTCTCCGCCCGGAATCAATTGGGGTTCGCCAATCTTCATGGCCTTGGCGTCACCCAGGATGACGCCAAGGCCTTCGCCTTTTTCAACCAAACCGCGGCGGTAGGAGATGCCGTGGGCGAGGCGGAACTGGGATATCTCTACGATACGGGGCGCGGCGTGCCGCAGGACAAGTATCAGGGCCTGCAATGGACGGTGAAAGCGGCCGAACAGGGCAATGCGGCAGCGCTTTCCCGTATCGCGGCCGCCTATATCCACGGCGAAATCCTGGAGCGGGACACCGATCGCGCCGCGTATTTCCTGGCGCTCACCAACGAGCGGTCGAACGCGGCGGAACGCGCCGGAATGATGGGGCTCGCCCAGGAAATCCGCCAGACCCTCAGCGCCGACCATCTTGCCTGGATGGCCAAGCGCGCGCAGGGCTGGACGCCGGGCGCGGGAAGCCTGCGCGATGTGCTGTCGGATGCAGAGGATTTTCGCAAGCGGAAGAAATAGCGTTCAGTATGCCCGGCCGATCAAGATTTCTTCCACGCCCGGCGCGCCGGTAAACAGGCAGGGCGCAAAACGCTCCGGTTGCTGCAGCGGCGCATTGCGGATGGTGAGCTTCAAGCCCTTCAATTTGGCATCCACCGCGTCCAGTTCCGCGCCCGTCGGTTTTGACCAGGACACTTTCAGCCAGCCTTTAAAGTCTTCGTCGCTGCCGGCGAAATAATCCTCCACGCCCCTCCAGTCCGTCACGCCGCTTTTGATATTGCCGTCCAGCCGCGCCTTGGCCTCGGCATAAAGCCCGGCCTGAATCTCGGTCAGCAATTGCACCACGCCTTCCAGGAAATCCTGTCTCGGCTTGGCGATGGACTTGATCTTGTCGCCGTCGCGCAGGCCGTCGCGGCGCATATAGGTGACGGCGCCATTGCTGGCGTCGCGCGGGCCGATCTCGATGATGATGGGAGCGCCGCGCCGCACCCAGTTCCAGCGCTTTTCCGCCGACTTGATCTTCTTGGTGTCGAGATGGGCGCGCAAGGGTTGGCCGAAGGCGCGCTCCTTATTCAGCATCGCCACCAGCTCTTCGCAATAGTTCAGCACCTCGGCATCTTCCGGTTTGTCGCGCAGCATGGGCACGACCACGATCTGCTTGGGCGCGATGGCGGGCGGCAAGCGCAGCCCGTCGTCATCGCCATGGGTCATGATCACCCCGCCGATCAGGCGGGTGGAAACGCCCCAGCTGGTGGTATTGCAGAAATCCATGCCGCCGGCATCGTTCTGGAAGCGGATATTCTGGGCTTGCGCGAAATGGGTGCCCAAAAAGTGCGAGGTGCCGGCCTGCAGCGCCTTGCCGTCCTGCATCATGGCTTCGATGGAATAGGTGTTCACCGCGCCGGGGAAGCGTTCATTCTCCGGCTTCTCGCCCGCGATCACCGGCATCGCCAGAATGTCTTCGGCGAAGCTGCGATAGACTTCCAGCATCTTCAGCGTCTCTTCGACCGCGTCCGCCTCGCTGGCATGGGCGGTATGGCCTTCCTGCCAGAGGAATTCGGTGGTGCGCAAAAACAGGCGCGGGCGCATTTCCCAGCGCACCACATTGGCCCATTGGTTGATCAGCAGCGGCAGGTCGCGATGGCTCTTGATCCAGCGGGCGAAGGCGTCGCCGATGATGGTTTCGCTGGTCGGGCGCACCACCAGCGGCTCTTCCAGCCTGGCGTCTGGATCGGGCGAAAGCTTGCCGTCGATCATCTTCAGCCGGTGATGGGTGACAATCGCCATTTCCTTGGCGAAGCCTTCGACATGCTCGGCCTCCTTGGCGATGAAGGAGAGCGGAATGAACATGGGGAAGTAGCAATTGTCGTGGCCCGTGGCCTTGATGCGGCGGTCCAGCTCCTGCTGGATCTGTTCCCACACCCCATAGCCCCAAGGCTTGATCACCATCGCCCCGCGCACCGGCGAGGTCTCGGCCATGTCGGCGTCGCGCACCACCGCCTGGTACCAGTCGGCGAACCGGCTGCGGTTGATGTCGAGGGCGCGCTGCATGGAAATTCTCCGAAAAGGCTGGCCGTTATTAGCCCGCCCGGCGGGGCCTGAACAGAAGGAAGGTGAGCAGGCCGGCCAGGCCGCAAGCCGCCATCAGCCCGGTCAACGGCATGGGCGTGGCGGGCGTGACAAAGGAGCCCATGGCCATGGCGGCCAGGGTGCCGCCGCCATACAGCAGAATCCCGGCGAGCGCCGAAGCCATGCCGGCGGCATGGCCGAAATCGCGCAAGGCAAGTCCCATCGCGGTGGCGTTTACCGGGGCTACCAGCCCGCAATAGATGAAGGTGAATGGCAACAGCCCCCAAAGCCCGCCCCAGCCCAGAAAGGTGAAGCCCATCGCCAGCAGCGCGGTCACGGCATTGGCGATCAGACAGGTGAGCAACAGCGGCTCGCCGGGCCGGTGCTTCAACCAACGCGCCGTGCCCTGGCTGAACAGTATCAGTCCAAAGCCGTTCAATACGAAGGTGAAGCCGAAATATTCCGGCCGGACACCGAAGATGTCGATCACCACATGCGGCCAGCCGGTGAGGAAGACATAGATGCCCGCACAGGTCAGGGTGGAGGGAATCATGAAGCGGAAAAAACCGGGGTCCCGCAGGATCGTCCAATAGTCCTTCAGCACATGCAGGGGATGCAGCCTGCGATCCGAGCCGGGATGGCTTTCCGGCAGCAGCTTCCAGACAAAGCCCCAGGTCAACAGCGCCGCGCCGCCCTGCAGCCAGAACAGGCTGCGCCATCCGGTCAGCGGCAACAGCCAGCCGCCGACAAAGGGCGCGAACAGCGGCGAGGCCGCCAGGATCAGCAGCATCTGGGCGAAGATGCGCGCCGCTTGGTCCGGCGGGAAAAGATCGCGCACACAGGCGCGCGCCAACACGGTGCCGGCGCAGCCGCCCACCGCCTCGACAAAGCGGGCGATGTCCAGGGTGATGGGACCCTGCGCCAGGGCGCAGCCGATGGCGCCCAGGATGTAGAGCCCCAGCCCGCCAAGAATGGGCCAGCGCCGGCCGAACCGGTCGGACAAGGGACCGACCATCACGTGACCAAGGCACAGGCCCAGGAAAAAGGCCGCCAGGGAATGTTCGATTGCGGCGATGGGGGCGCCGAATTCGCGCGCGATGGTGGGCAGTGCCGGGAGATACAGGTCGACGCCGATGGGGGTGAAGACCGTCAGCAGACCAAATAAGGCGATCAATTCGATCCGCCTGAACCCTGTAATGTTGACGCGGGTGAAGGAATCGCTGGGGGCGGGAACCATGACAGGGGTATGGGGCGGTCCGGGAAAGGGTGCAAGGCTTTGCGATGGACGGATTCGCATGAGCCCCTTACGGTGGCCGCATGCCTGAATCAGCCCCTAAAAATGCGAGCGCCTTCGCGCCCTTCGAATGGATGATCGCGGCCCGCTATCTGCGCGCCAAGCGGCGGGAAAGTTTCATTTCCGTGATCTCGCTCTTTTCGCTGATCGGCATCGCGCTGGGCGTCGCCACCCTGATCATCGTGATGAGCGTGATGAACGGCTTCAAGGTCGAGCTGCTCAAAAGCATTCTGGGCCTGTCGGGCCATGTCACCATCCAAGCTGAGGTCGGCACCTTGTCCAATTATGACGCGGTGACGTCGCGCCTGCGCGCCGTGCCGGGCGTGGTGCGCGCCATCCCCGTGGTGGACGGCCAGGTGATGGCCACCAAGGATGGCGGCAATAGTGGGGTGGTGGTGCGCGGCATCCGCCGCGAGGATCTCGCCAAGAACACTCTGGTGGCGGACAAGCTGCGCCCCGGCGCGCTGAATTATTTCGACCGCGACGATGTGGTGATCCTGGGCTCAGGCCTGGCCAACAAGCTGCGCGTGCCGGTCGATGGCGAGATCACCTTGATCGCGCCCAAGGGCAATATCACGCCGTTCGGCACCACGCCCCGGGTCAAGACCTATCATGTGATCAGCCTGTTCCGCGTCGGCAACACGCTTTACGACAACAACTATATCTTCATGCCGCTGAA
>DATEIA010000205.1:0-5720 GCA_035279305.1 Rhizomicrobium sp. | reverse complement strand
TCCTTAGGAAAAACAATTAAATTCAAAGGTTTAGACCATGTATGCGGTCGTCCGCACCGGCGGAAAACAGTATAAAGTGGCCAAGGACAGCGTCCTGAAGGTCGAAAGCCTGTCGGGCGATGTCGGCGCCAAGCTGGATCTCGAGGTCCTGATGCTGGGCGGCGACAAGCCGAAGATCGGCGCGCCGCTGGTCAAGGGCGCCTCGGTTCAGTGCGAGATCGTCGAACATGGCCAGGGCGACAAAGTCATCGCCTTCAAGAAGAAGCGCCGCAAGAACACCCATCGCAAGCGCGGCCACCGCCAGCACTTCACCACCGTGAAGGTGCTGGGCATCACCGCCGGTTAAAGGACTAGTCGTATGGCACACAAAAAAGCAGGCGGTTCTTCGCGCAACGGTCGCGACTCCAACCCCAAGATGCTGGGCGTCAAGCTGTTCGGTGGCGAAGCCGTCGCCGGCGGCAACGTGATCATTCGTCAGCGCGGCACCAAATTCTATGCCGGCGAAGGCGTTGGCATGGGCAAGGACCATACCCTGTTCGCGCTTCGCGCCGGCCGGGTTGCGTTCAAGACCGGCTACAAGCGCCGTACCTTCGTGTCCGTGATCGCGGCCATGAATCCGGCGGTAAAGATCGCGGCAGAATAGGCGGCTGAAGACATAGGCCGCCAAGCAATTGGCGGCCCATTATGCGCGAGGGAGATGGTCCGCCATCTCCCTTTTTTATTCCTCGCAAACGAAAGGACTTGCGGGGGATGACATGTGCATTCTGGAGAGTGAGAGACTGATCCTGCGGCCGCCTCGGCCCACGGATATTCAAAGCCTGACGGTGTGGCTCGGCGATTTCGAGGTGGCGCGGATGACTTCGCGCATACCCCATCCTTATGGCGAAGGGGACGCCGAGGCTTTCCTGGCGATGGCGGACGAACATCGCTTTGTGATCCAGCGCAAGAGCGATGGGCTTTTCCTGGGCATGACTGGGCTGCATGCCGAAGACGGCTATGAGTTCGGTTATTGGCTGGGCAAGCCGTTCTGGGGGCAGGGCTACGCTACCGAGGCGGCGCACCGGCTGGTGAGCCATGCCTTCGGGGCGCTGGGTCTTGAGACGGTCCATGCCGGCTGGTTCTACGACAATCCGGCCTCGGGCCGCGTTCTGGCCAAGCTGGGCGCGCGTCATAACGGTTCGGCGATGCGGGATTGCCGGGCCCGAGGCCGGCCGGTTCTGTGCCATGACATGCTGTTGACGCGGGCCGATTTCCTGCGAAAACAGGCCGCATAGGGAGCGACCGGCGACATGAGCGTAGCGAATGCCGTCCGGCGCGACCAATAAACAGGGCTCGCCATGAAGTTTCTCGACGTCGCCAAGGTCTATGCCGCCAGTGGAGCTGGCGGCAATGGCTGCGTCGCGTTCCGGCGCGAGAAATTCATCGAATATGGCGGGCCCTATGGCGGCGATGGCGGGCGCGGCGGCGATGTGATCGCGGAAGCGGTGGAAAATCTCAACACCTTGATCGACTACCGCTTCCAGCAGCATGTGAAAGCCAAAAGTGGCGAAGGCGGCAAGGGCAAGGTGATGACCGGCGCCGGCGGCGCCGACGCGATCATGAAAGTGCCGGTCGGAACCGAGATCTATGAGGAGGACGGCGAGAGTCTGATCGTCGACATGGCCATACCCGGCATGCGCTACCGTTTGCTCAAGGGCGGCAATGGCGGCTTCGGCAATTATCATTTCAAGAGCCCCACCAACCAGGCGCCGGAATTCGCGCTGCCCGGTCAGCCCGCCGAGGAAAAGATTTTCATCCTCAAGCTCAAGCTGATCGCCGATGCCGGGCTGATCGGCATGCCCAATGCCGGTAAATCGACCTTTCTCAGCCGTGTGTCGGCGGCCAGGCCCAAGATTGCCGACTATCCCTTCACCACCTTGGAGCCCCAACTGGGCGTGGTGAAGATCGACGAAACCGATTTCGTGCTGGCCGACTTGCCCGGCTTGATCGAAGGCGCGCATGAAGGCGTGGGATTGGGCGACCGGTTTCTAGGCCATGCCGAACGCTGCGCCTCGATCCTGCACCTGATCGACGGCACCGGCGATGCCGTCGCCAAGACCTACAAGACCATTCGCGCCGAGCTGGAAGCTTACGGTCAAGGTCTGGATGAAAAGCCCGAGATCGTGGCGCTGAACAAGGTCGATGCCATTCCCGAACGGGAGCTGGCAAAAAAACGCGCCGCCCTGGAAAAGGCCTGCGGCCATAAGGTTCATGTGATTTCCGGGGTCAGCGGCGAGGGCATCAACACGGTGCTGCGCGCCATGGCGCGTGAGGTCAACCGCCGCCGCATCGAGCGCGCGGAGGAGGCTCAGTATGCGCGGCCGGCCCGGATGCCCAGAAGCCGCAGTGAACGGCAGACCGTCAATTTCCATGCGCCGGTTGTGCCCAAAGCCAGGTTGGTGACGCCGCCGGCCTTGAAAGTCGTTGCGCCCCCATCGACCAAGACGGCCACGCCCATGGGACGCGCCAAGGCAAAGGCCGCCGAGAAGTTGGTCAGGCTCAAGGCCAAGACGAAAAAGCCCAAGGCAAAAGCGCCGACCGGCAGGGCCAAGGCCAAGCCCAAGGCGCTGAGCAAGACGGCGCGGCGGACCAAAAAGAAGCAACGGCGATGAGCGATATTTTCTCGGGCGCCAAACTGGTTGTCGTAAAGGTCGGCTCCGCCCTGCTGGTGGATGGCGCCAAGGGCGAGTTGCGCCGGGACTGGCTGGCATCCTTGTGCGACGATATCGCCGCCCTGAAGAAAAAGGGCCTGGCGGTGGTTCTGGTGTCGTCTGGTTCCATTGCGCTGGGGCGCAGGCTGCTCAAGCTTGCGTCCGGCGAGCTGCGGCTGGAAGAAAGCCAAGCCGCCGCTGCCGCCGGTCAGGTGCGGTTGGCGGAGGCCTATGCCGATATGTTCGCCGTGCGCGGCATTGTGGCGGCGCAGGTGCTGCTCACCTTTGGCGACACCGAAGAACGCCGCCGCTATCTCAATGCCCGCGCCACCTTGGGGACTTTGGTCGATCTGGGCGCCGTGCCGGTGATCAATGAGAATGACACCGTCGCCACCGCCGAGATCAAGTATGGCGACAATGACCGTCTGGCGGCGCGTGTCGCTTCGATGATGGGCGCGGACCGCTTGATCTTGCTGTCGGATGTCGATGGCCTCTATACCGCCGATCCCAGCCGCGATGCGTCCGCCCAACATATCGGCACCGTCGCCGCGATCACGCCGGACATCGAAGCCATGGCGGGCGGTTCGGTGTCCGGTTTTGGACGCGGCGGCATGTCCTCCAAGCTGGCTGCCGCCAAGATCGCCATGGCCGCGGGTTGCGACATGATCTTGGCCAAGGGCGAAAGTCTCAATCCTCTATCGGCGATACCGGCCGGTGCGCGCCACACCATCTTCCGCGCCTCGCTGACCCCCGCCGCCGCGCGCAAGCGCTGGATCGCGGGTGTGCTTCGGCCCGAAGGCGCGCTGGTGATCGACGAGGGCGCGGTACGGGCGCTGAAGGAAGGTAAGAGCTTGCTCCCGGCCGGCATTCGCCAGATCGACGGACGCTTTGAGCGCGGCGATGCTGTGCTGGTCAAGGACCGGGAGGGGCGCGAGATTGCCCGCGGCCTGGCGGCCTATAATGCATCGGACGCAGAGCGGATCGCCGGCAAACGCACGGTCGAAATCGAGGCCATTCTGGGCTATCGTGGCCGGGACGAAATGATCCATCGCGACGACCTGATCCTGACGGGAAACGGAATATGACGGTCCACAATTCCGCCGATGCCCTCGCAGCCGAGATGCTGGCCATCGGCGCCGCCGCCCGCGAGGCGGCGCGGGCCATGCGCGAGGCCAGCGATGAGGCCAAGACCAAGGCGCTTACGGTCGCCGCCGCCGCCATCCGCCGCCGCGCCGCCGAAATCATGGCCGCCAACCAAGGCGATATCGACGCCGCCAAGACTGTCAATATGCCAGCCAGCATGATCGACCGGCTGGCGTTGAACGATGCGCGCATCGAAGCCATGGCCGCCGGGCTTGAGGTGGTCGCCGCGCTGCCCGATCCGGTGGGACGCGAACTGGCGCGCTGGTCGCGGCCCAATGGACTGGATATCGCCCGTGTCGCCACGCCGATTGGCGTGATCGGTATCATTTATGAATCCCGTCCCAATGTGACGGCGGATGCGGGCGCCCTGGCGCTCAAGTCGGGCAATGTCGCTATTCTGCGCGGGGGGTCCGATTCCATCCGTTCCTCCGGCGCTATCCAAAAAGCGATGGCGGAGGGTCTCAAGGCGGCGGGGTTGCCCGAGACCGCCATCCAGGTGGTGCGGACCACCGACCGCGCCGCCGTGGGCATGATGCTGGAAGGCTTGAACGGGGCGGTGGATCTGATCATTCCGCGCGGCGGCAAGGGCCTGACCGGGCGTGTCCTCAATGAGGCACGCGTGCCGGTGCTGGCCCATCTGGAAGGGCTTTGCCATGTCTTCGTTCACGCCAAGGCCGATCTGGACAAGGCGCGCAGCATTACGCTGAACGCCAAGATGCGGCGGACCAGCGTCTGCGGCGCGGCCGAGACCCTGTTGGTGGACCGCGCGGTGCTGCAATCCCATGGTCTGCCGGTGTTGGAAGACCTGGCCAAGGCCGGCTGCGAGATCCGCGGCGATGAGGCGGTGCGCGCGGTTTATCCGTCGGCCAAGCCCGCCACCGAGGAAGATTGGAAGACCGAATATCTCGACGCGATTATCGCGGTCAGGACGGTAGACGGGCTACAAGAGGCTATCGCGCATATCGAACAGTATGGCTCGCACCACACCGACTCGATCGTCACCGAAGACGCCACCGCCGCCGAGACTTTCATGAACAGCGTAGACAGCGCCATTGTGTTGTGGAACGCCTCCACCCAGTTCGCCGACGGCGGGGAATTCGGCATGGGCGCGGAAATCGGCATCGGCACCGGCAAGATGCATGCCCGGGGACCCGTGGGCGCCGAACAGCTCACCACCTTCAAATATGTGGTGCGCGGCAATGGGCAGACCCGGCCGTGACGGCCGGACTCTGATGGCATACCCTTGAGCTGGATCAAATCGCCCGGCCCCATTGGCGATGGAATGCGCATTGGCCTGTTGGGCGGATCGTTCGATCCGGCGCATGGCGGCCATCTTTATGTCAGCGAGATCGCGCGCAAAGCCCTGAAGCTGGATTATGTCTGGTGGCTGGTGTCGCCGGGAAATCCGCTCAAATCCGATCCCGCGCCGTTGCCGGTGCGCGTGGCGCGGGCGCGCCTTCTGACGCGTGACCGCCGCATCTTCGTCAGCGATATCGAAGCCCGGCTCGGAACCCGCTACACCATCGATACGGTGACGGCGCTGCGGAAGCGCTTTGCGCATGTCCATTTCATCTGGTTGATGGGCAGCGACAATCTGGAACAGTTTTCCCGCTGGCGGCGGTGGCAAAGCATTGCCGCCCATATTCCAATCGCCGTGATCCGCCGGCCCGGAACGGTATTGGCGCCGCTGCATGCCTGTCTGGCGCGGCGTTTGGGCACCTCACCGCGTCTGACAAGTCCGCCTTCCCTGGTTGTGCTGGATGGGCCGCGCAGTTCTGAAAGCTCCACCGCGCTGCGGGAACGGGGCCTTGGTGCCGTGGCCGAAGCCATGCTAGATCTGGCGCCCTGACCGCAAAGGACTTGAACCCTGACCCGCAAAGCCAAGCC
>DATEIA010000204.1:0-10154 GCA_035279305.1 Rhizomicrobium sp. | reverse complement strand
CCACAGGCTGGCGCGGTAGTTGAGGTCGTAGGACACCACCGTGCCATGCTTGCGCGCGCATTCCACCGCCTCGATCACCGCTTCGGAAGTATTGGGGGCAAGCGCCGCGAAGATTCCCCCCGTATGGAACCAGCGCACGCCTTCCTCGCCGAACAGCTTTTCCCAATTCACTTCGCCGGGCCGGATCTGCGAGGCGGCGCTGTGGCCGCGGTCCGAGCAGCCCAGTGCGGCGCGGATGCCGAAGCCTTTTTCGGTGAAGTTGAGGCCGACCCGGGTGTTGCGGCCCAGACCGTCGAAATCGCGCCAAATGATATGCGATGTATCGACCCCGCCCTGGCAGATGAAATCCTCCACCAGCCAGCCCAGATCGTTCTTCGGCAGGGCGGTAACGATGCTGGCGCGCTTGCCCCAGCATTTGCGCATGGCGCGGGCGACATTGTATTCGCCGCCGCCTTCCCACACTTGGAACTGGCGGGCGGTGCGCACGCGGCCGAAGCCGGGATCGAAACGCAACATCACCTCGCCGAAGGAGACGCAGTCCCATTTCACCTCGGCCGGGGGACGGATTTTCAGCACCTCGCTCATGACTTACTTTCCCCGGATGCGCTTGATGAGGGCGATGGTCTCGGCCACCTTCTTCTCGATGCCGGCATAGTCCTTCGCCGCCAGCAGTTCCTTGGTGATGAGGTTCGAGCCGATGCCGCAAGCGACGATGCCGGCGCCGAACCACTTCTTCAACGACTCTTCCGACGCGTCGACGCCGCCGGTGGGCATGATGCGGGTCCAAGGCATGGGGCCCAGAACATTCTTGACGAATTCCGGCCCTCCGACGCTGGAACCTGGAAATACCTTGACGATCTCGCAGCCCAGCTCCTCGGCGGCGGAGATTTCCGAGGCCGAGCCGCAGCCGGGGCTGTAGGGAATTTTGCGGCGGTTGCAGACTTTGGCCACATCGGTATTGAGGATCGGTCCGACCACGAACTTGGCGCCATTGGCAATGAACAGGCCCGCCGTCGGCGCATCCACCACCGAACCCACGCCCATGATGACGCTTGCGTCGGCCTTGGCGAAATGGCGCGCGACGTCCAAAAAAGTCTGGGCCGCGAAGTCGCCGCGATTGGTGAACTCGATGCATTTGGCGCCGCCATTGGCGCAGGCCTGGATCACCTTGAGGCAGACTTCGGTGTCGGGATGGAAAAAGACCGGGATCATGCCCTGGCTCATCATCGCCTGCAGCACCGCCATACGATCGTGATTCATTCGACAATCTCCTCGGGCCGTCCCGGGCCGTTTTTGCGGCGCTCTTATAGCTTCAAGCCCTGGGGACGGGTAGCCAAATGGCTTGGGCTTCTACCAGCGCTTTGGCCAGCGGCACGGCAAGGCCCAACTGCTTGACGGCGATCACCGGGACGGTCCCTGCCGCCCTGAAATTGCGCGAAATTTCACGCCCGCCCTGTAATTTTATGACGTTGCTGTAACGGCTGCCTCCGTACACGGACAACCTGAAAAAAACCAATAAAAACAGTATCTTATGAGCGCGACGCGCTGCCGCGTCCCCCCCGGCATTTTGTGCGTTATGGTTCCTCCCGACGAGCCCCGCAACCATGTCCAAACTGACCCTCACGCCCGACATGCTGGAAAGCGCGTATGAATATTTGCGCGTCAGCCCGCCCTTTTGCCGCTGGGGACTGCCGCATGCCGATCACGTGATGTTCCGGGTGCTGGGCGCCAAGGATCGCTTCGGTCATTTTCGCGGCCGTCATCGCCGGGCGCGCGGCGATGACGGCTTCAGCGAGATCGCCATTTCCGCGCCGCTGGTGAATTCCACCGACATGCTGATCTCCACCATGGCGCATGAGATGATCCATCTCTACCAGGACGAGACCGGCACGGCGCGGGGCCATCACAATCCCAAATTCCGCAAATTGGCCAAGCGGGTCTGCGCCATTCACGGCTTCGATCCGGAAAGTTTCTGAAGAAGCCGCTCTTAGGCGCTTCTCATGCTTCGACAAGCTTAGCATGAGGATATCTGTTTCCTCACCCTGAGCCTGTCGAAGGGTGCGTGCGCTTAAATCGGTTTCTCGTAGACCCGATAGGTCTTGTAGGGCACGCCGCCCACCATCTCGATCACATGGCGCACGCGGGAATTGCGCGCCAGGATCCAGGACAATTCGCTGTCCACCACCCCGCGCGAGAAGTTGAACTCCCGCACCGAGCGCATCACCGACAGCGCCAGCGCCGCGCCCACCGGTGAGGATTGCAGCGACTTGCGCACCCCCATCATCGGCATGCGCGCGGTTTTGGGGCGCGTCACCTTCATGCGCCACAGCAGCTTGATCCAGTTGAACGGAAACAACCGGCCATTCATGTCGGCGATGGCTTCGTTGAGATTGGGAAAGATCGCGGTAAAGGCGCACGCCTTGCCTTGATACTCGGCGATCGCCACATCGCCGGGCCGCAGCAGCAGTTTGAGGACCCCTGCCAGCTCGTCGATCTCCGCCTGGGTCATACGCACATAACCCCAATTGTCGGACCAGGCATCGTTGATGATGTCCAGCAGCATGGCGACTTCATCCTTGAAACGCTTGTCCATATGGATGTTGCGCAAGGTGATTTCGCCGCCGCGCATCGCGCGGGCCATGAGCTTGTCCCAGGTCTTGGTCGATGCATCGGGACCATAGCGATAGGCGATCAGGTCTTCCGCCTTTTCATAGCCCTGGGCGGCAATGCGATTTTGGTAATAGGGACGGTGATGGTTCATCATCACATAGGGCGGGGTATCGAAGCCTTCGACCAACAGGCCGGGCTGATCCCATAGGGAGAAGCTCACCGGTCCGATCGCCCGCGTCATGCCCTGGCCGCGCAGCCAGTCTTCCGCTGCGCCCAGCAGCGCCGCGAAGACATCCGCCTCATCCACCGCTTCGATGAAGCCGAAATGGCCGGTGGCGTCCTGGTAGCGTTCCAGATGCAGCCGGTCGATCTGGGCGGTAATGCGCCCCACCGGCACGCCGTTCCGAGTGGCCAGGAAAAAGGCGGCATGGGCATGCTGGAAAAAAGGATTGTGCTTGGGCTGGAAGTGGAATTTGCGCTCCAGCAGCAGGGGCGGCACCCAATGGGGATCGCCCTGATAGATCGCGAAGGGCAGGTGATGGAAATCGCGCCACTGTTGCTTGGTCTGAACGGGCACGATTTCCACGGATGTACTCAAGGAGCCGGGATTCCTTATATGGTCGCGCCGGCAGGCCCTATGCTTCGCTCCGGGTTGCCGGTCGCTCCTTTTTTGGTCGCGCCGGCAGGCCCTATGCTTCGCTCCGGGTTGCCGGTCGCTCCTGCAAAATTCGCGGCACCATAGCGTCGTGAGCCCCAATTTGATAGTAAGAATTGCCGCATTTCCGCGGCTCTCACGCGTGATTCATGCCAGCAAATATGATGGGGAAAACCATCCTGATCACCGGCGCGTCCAGCGGCATCGGCGCCGCACTGGCGCGTGTGCTCGCCCGCGATGGCGTCACGCTTATGCTGTGGGGCAGGGACGCGGCGCGGCTGGAGCAGGTCGCGGGCCAGTGCCGCGCCTTGGGCGCCGCCGCCACCGTTCAAATCTTCGATTTGCGCGATGCGCTGGGATTCGCCGCCAGGCTCACAGCCGCTGACGCGGTAACGCCCATCGACCTGGCGATCTTCAATGCCGGGCTGGGCGGAACGGCGGCCGATACTGTGCCTGCCGAAGCGCCTGAGACGGCGCAAGCGATTGCGGACGTCAATTTCGTGGCGCCGGTGGTGGGCGCCCATGCGATCGCCGATGCCATGGCCAAACGCGGCGCGGGCCAGATCGTGCTGGTCGGTTCGATTTCCGAATCCTATCCGCTACCCATGGCGCCGACCTATGCCGCGACCAAGGCGGGCTTACGCCTGTTTGCCGAGGCGCTGGGGCTGCGCCTTTCCAAGCATGGCGTGGCGGTTACCCTGGTATCGCCGGGCTTTGTCGACACGCCGATGAGCCGCAAGGTCAAGGAGGCCAAGCCCTTCCTGATAACCGCCGATGCCGCGGCCGCGGTGATCGCGCGCGGCATCGCTGCCAAACGGCGGGTGATCGTGGTGCCCTGGCAGTTCGCGGTGATACGGGCGCTCACCGATCTGTTGCCCCGCGCGCTGGTGCGCTGGGTCCTGTCGCGCGCATGACGGCCACGCCCGATCTTGGACCGGAATCGGGATTGCTGGCCCGGTTGGCCGCCAGCCGCTTGGGGCGGCTGGGCATACAGCTGCTGCGCTGGGGCATTCCGCTCGCCCTGTTGGTGATCATCGGCCGCCGCTTGACGGCATTGGGCTGGAGCGAGATCTGGACCGCGCGGCCATCCCATCTCGGCTTCTATATTCTGCTGGTGCTGCAATTCTTTCTGCAGCCCTTCGGCGACTATCTGGTCTATCGCAATCTCTGGGGACGGGCGAACACGCCGCCCATGAAGGTGATCCTGCGCAAGCGGCTGATGAATACCTTCATGCTGGATTATTCCGGCGAAGCTTTTTTCTATTTCTGGGCCCAGGCGCGGCTGAGGCTCGCGCCCGGCATGCTGGTGCATGGCATCAAGGACTCCAATCTCCTGTCGGGCGGGGCCGGGTTGACGATGGTCTATCTGATGCTGCTGGCCCTGTTGGCGGTGGGCGGCCTGCATGTTCCCGCCACGCTCAATAGCCATGGTTGGCTTTATGCGCTGGCGGGGTCGGTGCCGCTGATCCTTTGTGCGGTGCTGGTGCTGGGCCGCCGCAAATTGACCCGGCTCAGTCCCGGCCAGATCGCCACCACCTTCGGCATTCATTTCACCCGCTCGGCGCTGGTCTTGGCGGTGGAGTTCGGCTTGTGGGAATTGTCGGGCGCGCTGCCGTCGGCGATAGCCTGCCTGCAATTTGTGGCGCTGCGGCTGGTGGTGACACGCCTGCCGTTGGTGCCCAACAAGGACTTGATATTCCTGGGCGCCGGCATTGCCGCGGCGGGCATGGCCAGCCTGCCGGTGACACCGGTGGCCACGGTGCTGGTGATCCTGGCGGCCGCCGATTTGATCCTGGCCGCCGGTGTGGCGAGTTTCGCCTGGTTGCTCGACAGGGAAGATCGCTGATGCGAGCACGGATTCAATCTCTGTTTCAATCTCTGGCCCGCAATCCGCTGGTCTGGATTCTGGCCGCCGCCGCCGGGATGCGGCTGGCGGGTTTGTTCTGGGGACTGCCGGCCTCGGACGGCTGGGACGATGACGGTTTCGCGCCGCGCAATTTCCTCACCGCCTTGGCGCTGACCTATAAGCAGGGCGCTTATTTCACCTATCCGCCGTTGCATGCGATTTTCCTGGCGCTGCCCGCCTTGCCCGGCATCCTTCTCGCGCTGCTGCAGGCGCCGAGCTTTCATCAGGCCGATGTGATCGCCGAATTCACCAAGCCCGGCACCATGACCTTCTTTGCCGTGACGGCGCGGCTGGTGAATCTGGCGCTGTCCCTGGGCGTGATCTGGTGCGTGGGCGATATGGCGCGGCTGGTGGCGGGTGGGGCGTTAGGCGAGAGCCGGACCGCCCAAATAAAAAGTCGGGCCGGCTTGTTCGCCGCGGGCGCTTGCGCCTTGAATTTCGCTCTCACTTATTACGGCCAAGTCAGCAATCTGGATGTGCCTTATCTGTTTTGGGGCAGCCTGGCCCTGCTGTGGTTCATGCGTGCGGCGGTAGAGCAGCGGCCACGCCGCCTTTGGTCTGCGCTTTTGTTTGCCGCCGCCGCCATCGCCACCAAGGATCAAGCCTATGCCTTGTTCCTGCTCAGCCTGCCGGTGTTTCTGATTCTGTGGGTGAGGGACGCACCGCCCGCGCAAGGCCGTGAAATTTTCCGCATCCTGCTGCCGGCGGCGGCGGTTGGTCTGTTCTTGCTTTTGCTGGTGGATGGCGCGGTCGGCAATCCAGACGGATTTATCCAGCGCCTGCGCTTCCTGGCCGGTCCGGCCAGCGGCGATTATGCGGCCTATCCCCACAGCTGGGACGGTTTGTTGGCTTTGCTCGGCGACATGGCGGCCTGGTTCGGCGAGGGCTATGGCCTGCCGGCTGTTCTGCTGGCCTTGCTGGGGTTTGGTTTGCAGGCCAAAGGTTTACAGGCCAAGCGTGGCGGCGGTCGCGTCCTCTGGATTGCGGGATTGTTGCCGGCCTTTGCCGTCTTGTCCTTCACCCTCTGTTTCAACCTCACCGCGCTGCGCACCGATGCGCGGTTCCTGCTGCCGCAGGCAGTTCTGGCCTGCGTCTATATCGGCATTGCCGCGTCATGGCTGGTTGCACTATCCAGTCGCTGGGGGCGGCTGGCGGCGGGCGCCGCCATCGCCGCGGTCGCGTTGCTGGCGCTGCATCACTGTCTGGCGGTCAGTGCCGCCATGTTGCAGGACCCGCGCTATGACGCCGAAGCCTGGATGCGGATGCATGTCCGTCCCGGCGACGTGATTGAGACCTATGGCCAGAATGCCTATCTCCCGCGCTTTCCGCAAAATGCCATGGTGCTGCGGGTGGGCATGAAAGCGCCGAACGCCCGTAGCCCGCTATACGGGGTCACCGAGGTGCAGGCACCATTCGATAGGCCGCGCGCGTCGCGATACATTGTCGTCAATAATTGGTGGCTGCGCCATTACACCGAGCCGCAAAGCGAGCTGGGCGGCCGCCGCATGCCGTCGCGGGCGCAAGCGGCATTGTATGCCGACGCTGCAGCGCGCGCCTATTTCCAGGCCCTGAAAGGCGGCCGCCTGCCCTATCGTCTGGCGCATGTCGCATCGCCGGCGGCGGGAATCTGGCCGCAGGTTCACATCCATGAGAGCCTCAACGAAACGATCCTGATATTCGAGCGCGTATCATGACGGCGCGGACCATTCTTATTTGTCTGCACGATTTCTCGCGCGGCGGCACCGAGCGCATTGCCATCGGTCTGGCGGCGAATTGGGCCGATGCCGGGCGCGATGTCACGATTCTTTGCGGCAACGAGCAGGGCGGCTTGCGCGGCATGGTCGATCCGCGCGTGAAGGTCGTGACGGTGGTCCCGCCGATAGCGCGGGGTCTGCTGTCGCGCTGGCGGCTGGGACGCGCCATGGCGCGGCAGTTGGCAAAGCTGAAGCCCGATGTGATTTTCCTACCGGGCAATTTTCATCTGCTTCTGGCGCCCGCGCTGCGCCGGGCCGATCCGCGCGCCGTGATTGTGCTGAAAATTTCCAACCCGCCATTGCCGCAGACGCTGTCCGGCCGTGTGGGGCGCGTCCTGTTTCGCCGCTTGGCCCGGAGCATCGACGGCTTTGCCGCCCTGACAGCGGAATTCGCGCGCGCGGTGACGGGTTTGGCGCCCGGCAAGCCTGTGCGGCTGCTGCACGATCCCGTCTATTGGCATCCCAGTTCGGCGCAGCGAGTGGCGCCCAGCGGCATTTTCCGCATCCTCTGGGCGGGCCGGTTTGAGCCGCAAAAGGATTTTGGCTTGGCGCTCCGGACCATGGCGATGCTGAAACAGAACGCCCATCTCACCATGCTGGGAGACGGTTCGTTGCGTGACCAGGCCGATGCCATGATCGCAAAGCTGGGACTTTCAGACCGCGTTACCCGCATAGGGCATGTGCCCAATATCGATCCCTATCTCGCACAAGCCGATGTTCTTTTGATGACGTCGCATTATGAGGGCCAGCCGGCGGTGATCGGCGAGGCGCTGGCCAATGGCGTGCCGGTGGTCAGTACCAATTGTTCGGGCATATTGCCCCAGATGATGGAGATCCCCGAAGCGGGGCGGATCGTGGCGACGCGCGATCCCGCCGATCTGGCTGCGGCGCTGGCGGCGGTTTGCCAGGCACCCCGTCCCCCCCGCGATATGCTGGCGCGGCTGGTCGCGCCCTTCGAGCCCCGGCACTGCGCCAAAGCCTATCTCGACTGGTTCGATGCGCTGAGCAAGCAACGCCATGGATAGGGAGCTTCGCCGCAGCCTGGTTTTGCTGGGCGCCGTAACGATGGTTACGGCGTGGTTCAGCGAACTCTATTATCATCCCGACGAGCATTTTCAGATATTGGAGCTGATGTCCTGGAAACTGGGCGTCACACCGGTTTCCGAATTGATGTGGGAATTTCCCGCCCACATCCGTCCCTGGCTGCAACCGCTGCTCTATTTCCTGATCGCCAAGCCGCTGATCCTGCTCGGCGTGACGGATATGTTCACCATCGTCTTCGTCTTGCGTCTTGCCACCGGCCTGTTTTCCTTGGGCGCGCTGGCGGTTTTCGTGCGCGCGCTCCTGCCGACCATCGAAAGCCAAGAGGAAAAGCGCGCCTGGGTGCGCTATCTGCCGCTGTTCGGATTCCTACCCTATCTGTTTGTGCGGACTTCGTCGGAAGCCATGTCGGCCGCCTTCTTCGCGATCGGCCTGTCCTGGGCGATCGGGGAGAAATCGGCCCGGCGATTGGCGCTTGCGGGGCTGTTCTGCGGCCTGGCCTTCGAATGCCGCTTTCAGACCGCGTTCCTGGGATTGGGCTTGTTTGCCTGGCTGGCGATCATCGCAAGGGCGCGGCCCGGCGCGCTGGCGGCGTTTGTTGGCGGGGGACTGGCGGCTTTGGCTCTGGCGGCGCCGGTGGACCGCTGGGGTTATGGGATGTGGGTTTTCCCGCCCTACGACTATTTCCACATCAATGTCGTGCAGGGCGTGGCGACGAACCGGTTTGGCGGCGAGCCGGTATTTGCTTTTCTCTATCTGACGCCGGCGCAGATATTCTTTGCCATCACCCTGATCTTGATGGCCGCGATGCTGGCGATGTGGTTGCGCAATCCTCGGCACCCTCTGACATGGGCGACCGTGCCCTTTGTCCTTGCCCATATGGCGATCGGACATAAGGAAGCGCGCTTTCTCTTTCCCATGGCCATTCTGTCCACCGCCTTTCCGGTTTTGGGCTTTTCGCCGCGCCTACCGCGTTGGCGCGCGGCCTTCGCCCGCCTTTGGCGATGGCGCGATTCCTGGCCGATGAAGGGTGTCGCCGCGCTTTCGCTGTTGGGCATGACCTATTTCGCGCTCTATCCCTTTGGCTTGCGGCCGCATATGCCGATGGCGCACTATCTCTACCGGCACTGGCCCGGCACCATTTTCAGCTTCTCCGATCCTTTTCTGTCCTATCCCATGTTCCGGCCCGCCGGTTTCCGTTCGGAAAAGCTGCGAGACCAAGATCAGCTGGAAGCCCTGCTGGACAAAGGGCCGGTCTATCTGATGTCCCGACTGCCGCTGCCGCCGCCCGTTCCGCAAAGGGTGCGTGTTACCTTGCTCTATTCGGAATTTCCCCTGACCCGCTTTGGCTATGGTCCGGCGGGGGCCGATTATATTCGCGGCCTTGCGGCGTTCAGCGACAAATACCCGGTTCTCAGAATTTTGCCGCTTTACTGGTACACGCTTTATCGTGTCGAACGGTCCGCGACGATGCGCTCATAAATGGCGAACAGCTTTTCGAAATGCTGCTCCACGGTGAAGACCTGGGTGTCGGCCGCCGCCGCCGCCGCCTGGGACTGTGCCGCGCGGTCGCCTTCCAGCAACCGCAGGATCGCCGCCGCGCCGTCCGCCGCGTCTCCGGCGCGATAGGTCTCGGCATAGCCCGGCCCCGCGAAGGTGGCGGATGCGCCCGCATCCGGCACGATCAAGGGTGTGCCCGAGCATAAGGCTTCCGCCAGCACCAGGCCGAACGTCTCCGCCGCCGAGCCGTGGATCAAGGCGTCGGCACTGGCCATCACGGTGGCCAGCTGCTCTGAGTCGTTGATCTGGCCCGCGACATAGACATTGCGCGCATTGAGCGCCCAGCGTTCCACCGAGGCGCGCAGGAAGCCGTCGCCCGCGATATAGAGCCCGATCTTGCGCTCTTTTTGCGCCTTGCTGACCGCCTGGATGATGGTGCGCAGCCGTTTTTCGGGATGATGGCGGCCCACCGCGATCAACAGCGCGGCGTCCGCGCCCAGTCCGCAGGTCGCCAGCATTTCCCGCCGCGCCGTGGTGTCGCGGAAGCTGGCTGAGAATTTGCTGCGCTCCACGCCAAAGGGCGCGATCTGGATATTCTCAAGCCCGAAGCCGGCAAAGCGTTCCGCCAGCTGCGGATTGGTGACGATGGCGGCGTCATAGTTGCTGTTGAGGCGATTGAGATAGTTCC
>DATEIA010000203.1:0-4536 GCA_035279305.1 Rhizomicrobium sp. | reverse complement strand
GGGAATGCGGCCGAACTTGCCATCTTTCCAGTCCTGTTTGGCGCGCTCGATGCGGTCCTTGGACGAGGAGACGAAATTCCACCAGATGTGGCGCTCGCCGTCCAGCGGCGCGCCGCCCAGCAGCATCACCCGCGCCGGGGCATCGGCGAAAAGCAGCGCTTCCTCGCCGCGCTCCAGCGCCAGCATGGCGCCGGGACCATGAACCTCCACGCCATGGCTGCCGCCGGTCTGGATTTCGCCTTCGATCACGAACAGCGCGCGCTCTTCATGCTCGGCGGCATATTCCAATGCGCCGCCCGGCGCAAAATGCGCATCGGCATAAAAGATGGGGGAGAAGGTTCTGACCGGCGAGGTCAGGCCGAAGCCCGAACCCGCGATCATGCGCAGGGTCACGTCACGCTCTTCGCGTTCGGGCAAATCGGCGGCGCCGAAATGCTGGAAAGCGGGCGGGGCTTCCTCATCGGCTTGGGGCAGGCCGACCCAGCTCTGGATACCGTGCAGGCGATGTCCCGCCGCGCGCGCGGCATCGCCGGTGCGCTCGCTATGCGCGATGCCGTGGCCCGCCGTCATCCAGTTGACATCACCGGGTTTGATCTCCAGCGCCGAGCCCAACGTGTCGCGATGCATCATCGCGCCGTCGAACAGATAGGTGACGGTGGCCAGCCCGATATGCGGGTGCGGGCGCACATCCAGCCCCCGGCCGGGCGGCAGGTCCACCGGGCCGAAATAATCGAAGAATAGGAAAGGCCCGATGCTGCGCCGCGCCATCTGCGGCAGCAGGCGGGTGATAAAAAATCCGTCACCCAGATCGTGCGTTTTGCCGGTAAGGGGGATCATGGGGAGAGCCTAGCGACATCGATCTAAAAGCTCTAGTGTGGTGGTTCGGAAGCTCTCTCAGTGTCGCTGCGCGCTCATCAAGGGGGCTTCCGAACCAAAACCACACTAGAATTATTGATTTCCAATGTCCCTTTGAATCCGAAGTTCGCTATCGAGCGTGCCGAGAGTTCAAGCGAACTTCGGATTCGGGACATTGGGCTCGCCAAAATTTTCTAGGGAGATGCCGGTGCTGCGCAAGATCTTGAAATCCATTCCTTTGGCCGCGTTTCTCGCTTTGCCGGCGGCGGCGAAAGACAATGCCTTGCAGATGGTATCCATCGACGTCGAAGGCGGCGGCGGAACCTTGTTCGTGACGCCGGACGGCAAGTCGCTGTTGATCGATACCGGCAATCCCGAGGCTAGCCGCCTCACCGGCGACAATCCCAGTTCCGCGCGCATTGCCGCCGCCGCCCATGCGTTGGGGGTCAAGAAAATCGATTACCTGCTGACCACGCACTATCACGGCGACCATATCGGCGGGCTGGAGGGCCTGCTGGCCCGCATCCCCATCGACACCTATATCGATCATGGCGAGAACCGGGAAACCACCGCCTCTACCAATCCCAGTTCCCCGCAGATCGATATGAAGAATCCGCCGCCGGGTTCGACCGCGGCAGGCTATCGCCATTATGTCGAACTGATCGGCAAGCACCGCCATATCGTCGCCAAGCCAGGCGATATATTCCATGTCGGCGGCATGACGGTCACCATCGTGATGGCCGACGCCAAGCCGCTTGCCAAACCGCTGCCGGGAGCGGGTGAAGACAATCCCTTCTGCGCCGGCGTGGAAGGCATGGCCAACAGTGGCGGGGAGGAGAATGCCCGCTCCACCGCCTCGTTGATTTCTTACGGCAAGGCCAAGATCGCCGTGTTCGGCGATTTGACCTGGGATCGCGAGAAGGAGCTGTTCTGTCCCATCGACAAGATCGGCAAGGTGGATATCTATCTCGCAACCCATCACGGCACCCCACTGTCGGGGAATCCGGCAGCGGTCCATGCGCTGGCCCCGGTCGTGGCCATTGTGGGCAATTCCGCGCGCAAAGGCGCCGATGCCGAACGCATGAAGACCATCAAGACCAGCCCGCGTATTCAGGATGTGTGGCAGCTTCACACCACCACCGTGAGCCCCGGCGTCAATGTTGCCGCCGAGATGATCGCCAATCCCGACACCGATCAGAGCAAGGACAAGGCCTATGCCTTGCGCCTGCGGATCGGCAAGGACGGTCAGGTGACGGTGATCAATGAACGCAACGGCTTTAACAAGACGTATGTGGCAAAATAGCAGGATGCGTAAAATTCTTGGCGCCGCATTGTTCATTTGGGCGCTGAGTGTTCCCGTGTTTGCCGCTGAAGGGACGCTGAAAATCGTCTCCATCGATGTGGAGGGCGGCGCGGCCACGCTGTTCCTCACGCCGGAGGGCAAGTCGTTGCTGATCGATACCGGCTGGCCGGCGGGGTTTGGCGAAATGCCGTCGCCGGATGGATCGCATGAGGCCGCCGACCGCATTGTGGCGGCCGCCAAGAAGCTGGGCATCAAGGCGCTCGATTATGTGATCGTCACCCACTATCACAACGATCATTCGGGCGGCACCTCCGCGCTGGTCCAGCACATTCCGGTCGGCACTTTCATCGATCATGGGGAGGTGCGCGATAGGTTGCGCCCCGGCACGCCGCCGCAAAAGGCTATCAACAGCGCGGCGGGGCAGTACCCGCTCTATCTGGAGGCGATCAAGGGCCATAAGCGCATCGTCGCAAAAGCCGGTGACGTGATTTCGATTGGCTCCATGACCGCCACCATTGTTTCCAGTGACGCCAAGGTTCTCGCCGAGCCGCTGGCCGGCGCGGGTCAGCCCAATCCGCACTGCGATGTCCCGGGCAAGGGGCTGACCGCAGACGAGAATGCCAGTTCGGTCGCCACCTTGCTGCGCTTCGGCAAGGTGGCCATCGCGCAGTTCGGCGATTTGAGCTGGGACAAGGAATATGAGCTGGCCTGTCCGGTGGACCGGATTGGCAAAGTCCATCTGCTACTGGTGACCCAGCATGGTTCGGGCGGCGTTTCCAGCAATCCGGCCCAGGTGGCGGCGATGCGACCGGATGTGGCGATCATGCCCAATGGCGGCAAGAAGGGCGGCGATCCGGAAGCGATCAAGACCCTATTGGCGCAGCAGGGCTTGCAGGGCCTCTGGCGGCTGCATGAGTCCTACCAATTTCCGCAAATGAGCGGCGATCCGAACCTGATCGCCAATCTCAATCCGCCCCAAGCGGAAATCGACAAGGTGGCGATGAAGCCTTACGAGGCACCGCCCGACATGGGTTACAGTATCGCGGCGGAGGTGACGGTGGATGGCAAGATCACGGTGACCAACAGCCGCAACGGTTTCAGCAAAAGTTATCGAACGGCAAATTGAAATTTCCTTGAGCGTCGCGATTGAGCGGCCTGGCCCATGTGATCGCATCGCACGATAAGGACGCGTAGAGATGCGGGAAATCCTCGCCGCGCGACGCGGAATATTCCCATTTCAGGGCCGGGCCCAGCGCCGCCGGATCCACCGCCACCAGCATCAGATCGTCCTGGCCGGCGTAATAGCGCCGCAAAGTTTCGGGCAGTTGCGCGGCGGTGGAGAAATGCAGGAAGCCGTCGGCTCTGTCATGCGCCGAGCCGCGATAATCGCCGTTTTCGGCTTCCCATTCGGCGCGGGGGACGATCTTGAAGATCAGGTCAGCTGTCCTTGCCATTGCGCCAGCGCCAGCCGCCTTCGGTCTTGATATAGGCGAGGAGGGTGGAGGGCACCACGACAGCCGCGGCGCCCAATATCATCCACAAGGCGCGCAAGGCATTGTCGCGGATCGCCGGGCCCGCCAGCACCACGGCGAACAGCGCCGCGCTGCTGGCAATCGCCAGCACCCAGCCCTGCCAGGTGCTGGGCGTGGCGCCGTAACCGAGCTTTTTCTGACGAAACCAGTAGCGCGGCATCAGGCTGCCGTTCCACCGACTGTTAGCCCGTCCAACCGAAGCGTCGGCTGGCCCACGCCCACCGGCACGCTCTGGCCGTTCTTGCCGCAGGTGCCGATGCCGGTGTCCAGCTTCATGTCATTGCCGATCATGGAAACGCGGGTCAGCGATTCCGGGCCGGAGCCGATCAGGGTCGCGCCCTTGATCGCCGAACCCAGCTTGCCATCCTCGATCAGATAGGCCTCGGTGCAGGAAAAGACGAATTTGCCGTTGGTGATATCCACCTGGCCGCCGCCGAAATTGCTGGCATAGATGCCCGTCTTCACGCTGGAGAGAATTTCCGCCGGATCTTTGTCACCGCCCAGCATATAGGTGTTGGTCATGCGCGGCATCACCGGCGAAGCATGGCTTTGGCGGCGGCCATTGCCGGTGGGGGCGACGCCCATCAGCCGGGCATTCTGCCGGTCCTGCATATAACCTTTGAGGATCCCATCCTCGATCAGCACGGTGCGGTGACTGGGCGTGCCTTCGTCATCGATGGAAAGCGAGCCGCGCCGTCCGTCGATGGTGCCGTCATCCACCACCGTCACGCCCGGTGCCGCAACGCGTTCTCCCAACAGGCCCGCGAAGGCCGATGTCTTCTTGCGGTTGAAATCGCCTTCCAGCCCATGACCGATGGCTTCATGCAGCAGGATGCCGGGCCAGCC
>DATEIA010000202.1:0-3580 GCA_035279305.1 Rhizomicrobium sp. | reverse complement strand
GTTAGCGAAACCTCGGACTCGCCGATGGAGAACCCGCGCGGCGGCAGGCCTATGTCGCCGCCGGACGCGATTCCCGCGATACGCGCCGTGGCGGGATCGCGCGACGCCGCGAAATAAAATCCGTTGAGCGCCGCGGCGATGCCCGGATTGAAGGTGTTGAGTGAGGAAGGCGGCGTTGCCGGCGGCCCGGCGGCGGGCGGCTCGACCATGGCCGCTGTCTGATCCGCAGCTAGCATTTCGGCGGCGGCGGGGTGTGCCGGCACGGTGACGGGCGCCGGCGCCACTGGCAGGGGCGGGACGGCCGCAAGCTTTACCGCCGTGGCCTTGGCGGCCGCAGCCGCGCTTTTGGCGGTAGTCGACGCCGCCGAGGCCGATAGTTTGGCGGCTTTCGCTTCGGCCTCGGCCTTGGCCAAGCGTTTTTCCAACGCCGCCATGCGGGCGGCATAGTCTTTTTGCATCTGAAGCATTTGGGCGTGCAACGCCGCCAAGTCAGAAACCTGGTCGGCATGTGCGGCGGCGGGCAAGGCAATGCCCGCACACGCCATCGCCAGGATCAATTTACGAGTCATCGAATGTCTCCATGAGAAGTAGAACGCGCAGGCTGCCGGGAAGGCAGTCAGCTGGCGCGGCTTTTCAAATTTTTGGGAGACTTAGCGCGGCGGCGCGCGGCTGCGCCAAGCAAAACTCGTCGTCAGGGAAACAAAGGTGGAGGGCGAGGCGGTGAAGACGGCCGCGGTCAGGACCGGGCTGGCTATGACATAAGAGGCCGGGGGCGTGACAAAGGCGCCAGCATGGACCAATTCCTGGCACAAGCGGCATTGGTCAATCGGGTCTTGGCTCTTGAGCGGGGCGGGCGCCGGCTGGGAGCTGACCGCAAACGGCTGGATCAACTGGTGTATATGGGTCTGGACTGTCAGGCCTTGCAGGAAAAAAGCCAGCAGGGCGAGAAGCGTCACCCACCGTTTGGCAGGGGGCTGCTGGGGCAATACACGTCCCAGGCACGTCATCAACCGAGTCCCACTCTAAAGTCCCTTCGTTTAACGACTAAGCGATTTGGCCGGTTGCTGCAATCTGGCTGCTATTCCACAATAGTTACTGATGTAAACATTATTCCGGGCGGCAACCGGCGCGCAGGGCCGGGAAATCCCGGATTATGGCCGCTTGACCCCCCGGACCCCGGTGGGTATAAGCCGCCACCTTCCAGGGCAGGCCGTCTGCGGAAAATCCCGCAAAAACGCTGTTGGGAAGCCAGTTTAAAGAGCTTAGACGCGCGACTCAGGCATCCGCCTCAGTCCTCCGCAAGTTCGGACCGGGAGAAGTCCCGCGTCCGGTTTTTGGTTTTCGTTCATCCGGTGCGGCCGCGCCGATGACAAAAGGGAAGTGGGAATGCCGACAGTCAATCAGCTCATCCGCAAGCCGCGCGGCGCCAAGCCGAAGCGCAACAAGGTTCCGGCCCTGCAACAGTGCCCGCAAAAGCGCGCCGTCTGCACCCGCGTCTACACCACGACGCCGAAGAAGCCGAACTCCGCGCTGCGCAAGGTCGCCAAGGTGCGCCTGACCAACGGTTTCGAAGCGCTGACCTATATTCCCGGCGAAGGCCATAACCTTCAGGAGCATAGCGTGGTCCTGATCCGCGGCGGCCGCGTCAAGGACCTGCCCGGCGTGCGTTATCACATCATCCGCGGCGTGCTGGACACCCAAGGCGTCAAGGACCGCAAGAAGCGCCGTTCGCTCTACGGCGCCAAGCGTCCGAAGTGACCATCACAACGTGATGGTCATCCCGGGCGGCGCGAAACGACGATCCGGGATCCATCAGGAAAGACATACGAAGGAAGACTGACATGTCCCGCCGCCACCGCGCCGAACGCCGCGAAATCACCCCGGACGCCAAGTTTGGCGATCTGGTCCTCGCCAAGTTCATGAACTCCTTGATGTATGACGGCAAGAAGTCCGCCGCCGAAGGCATCATCTACGGCGCGTTCGACACTATCGCCGCCAAGACCCGCCAGGATCCGCTGGTTGTTTTCCATGAAGCCCTGCGCAACGTTTCGCCCGCGCTGGAAGTGCGTTCCCGCCGCGTCGGCGGCGCCACCTATCAAGTGCCGGTCGAAGTGCGCACCGATCGCAGCCGCGCGCTCGCCATTCGCTGGCTGATCACCGCCGCGCGCGCCCGCAACGAGCCCACCATGGAAGGCCGCCTGTCGGGCGAGTTGATGGACGCCGCCAACAATCGCGGCAGCGCCGTCAAGAAGCGCGAAGACACCCACAAGATGGCCGACGCCAACCGCGCCTTCTCGCATTATCGCTGGTAACGGACTTTCAAAATGGCCCGCACAACCCCGCTCAATATGTATCGCAACATCGGTATTGCCGCGCATATCGATGCCGGCAAGACGACGACGACTGAGCGTATTCTCTATTATACTGGCAAGTCCCATAAGATCGGTGAAGTCCATGACGGCGCCGCCACCATGGACTTCATGGAGCAGGAACAGGAACGCGGCATCACCATCACCAGCGCCGCCACCACCTGTTTCTGGAAAGACCACCGCATCAACATCATCGATACCCCCGGGCACGTGGACTTCACCATTGAGGTCGAACGCTCGATGCGCGTGCTGGACGGCGCCGTCGCCGTGTTCGACGCCGTGGCCGGCGTGGAGCCCCAGTCCGAAACCGTTTGGCGCCAAGCCGACAAGTATCACGTGCCGCGTATCTGCTTCGTCAACAAGATGGACCGCACCGGCGCCGACTTCCAACGCTGCATCGACATGATGATCGACCGTTTGGGCACCCGTCCGATGGTCATCACCTGGCCGATCGGCAGCGAAGCCGAATTCAAAGGTATCGTCGACATCGTCAAGATGAAGGCGCTGATCTGGCACGACGAACAGTTGGGCGCCAAGTTCGACGAAGTCGAAATTCCCGCCGAATATGCCGACAAGGCCGCCGAACTGCGCGCCGCTTTGGTGGAAATGGCGGTCGAGGAAGACGACGCCGCG
Source organism: Rhizomicrobium sp. (assembly GCA_035279305.1). Taxonomy (GTDB): domain Bacteria; phylum Pseudomonadota; class Alphaproteobacteria; order Micropepsales; family Micropepsaceae; genus Rhizomicrobium. The sequence continues at coordinate 578 of DATEIA010000202.1, read as the reverse complement.
ATGGAAGCTTATCTCGAGGGCGGCAAGGAGCCGCCGGTCGAGGACTTGCAGAAGCTGATCCGTAAGGGCGCGATGGGTTTCAAGTTCGTGCCGGTGATGTGCGGTTCGGCCTTCAAGAACAAGGGTGTGCAGCCCTTGCTGGACGCGGTCGTCGCCTATCTGCCGTCGCCGCTGGATATCCCGCCGGTGAAGGGCATCATTCCGGGCAAGGAAACCGAAGTCGAGCGTCCCGCCGACGACAAGGCGCCGTTTGCCGGCCTGGCCTTCAAGATCATGGACGACCCCTTTGTCGGTTCCATTACCTTCGTGCGCGTCTATTCCGGCACCATCAGTTCGGGCACCGGCGCGCTGAATTCGGTGAAGGACAAGCAGGAGCGCGTCGGCCGCATGCTCTTGATGCATGCCAACAGCCGCGAAGACGTGAAAGAAGCCAATGCCGGCGATATCGTCGCTTTTGCCGGCCTCAAGCTCACCACCACCGGCGAGACGCTATGCGATCCCAACCATCCGGTGATCCTGGAGCGGATGGAATTCCCCGATCCGGTCATCGAAGTGGCGATCGAGCCCAAGACCAAGGC
>DATEIA010000201.1:0-11140 GCA_035279305.1 Rhizomicrobium sp. | reverse complement strand
CCCGATGAAGAAGCTGCGCCGCATCGAGGTGGGGCCCTTCGCCACTTTCTATTTTGAAAATTACGCCACCATGTGGCTGCAGGTGCAGGAAATGCTGCGCATCGAAAAAGGCGGCGAGGAACAGATTCCCGGCGAGCTGGCCACCTACAATCCGCTGATCCCCCAAGGCGAGGAACTGATCGCCACCCTGATGCTGGAAATCGAGGATGAAAAGCGCCGCAACGCCGTGTTGCTGACCCTGGGCGGCATCGAGGAGATGGTGTTCATGGAGATCGGCGGCGACGTCGTCCGCGCCACACCCACCGAGTATGACGACCGCACCACCGCGGACGGCAAGACGTCCTCGGTGCACTGGCTGCGCTTCAGGATGACGGCGGATCAGATCGCCCGTTTCCAGAATGGCGGCGAGCGCGTGGTGCTGGGCGTGTCACATCCCAATTACGGTCATATGGCGGTGCTGAGCACCGAATCGCGCGCGGCGCTGGCCAAGGACTTTGCCTGAGTCAGAGCAAGTTGCGCCTGGTCCAATCCGCAAAAATTAAAGCCGGATATGGCCTGAAAGAATTTCGCGATAGCGTTCCGGGGTCAAAGCTTCATACCGGCCACCGGCGGAATCCAGAAAATACAAAGGATCGGAAATAGACGACGGATCAAAGCCCTGGCGCACCAAGTCTATTTTGCGCTGCTTGAAGGTGGCGGTAACCTCGATCCTGGGCGACAGCCGCAGAAAAATCGGCCTGGCATAAGGCGCCAAGCGCGCTTTCACGCGCGACGACAAATCGTCGAGACTGAAATCGCCGTCCGCCACCAGCGCCGCCATGCCGGCGCGGCCGTCCACGCCGGGCACCGTCACGCCATAGACATTGGCTTCGCGCACGCCCGGCACCGCCGCCAGCACTTCGCCCACTTCGCCGGTGGAGACATTCTCGCCTTTCCAGCGAAAGGTGTCGCCGATCCGGTCCACGAAATAGAAATAGCCATGGGCATCACGCCGCATCAGGTCGCCGGTGCGGAACCACAAATCGCCGCGCTTGAAGACGTCGCGCAGCATCTTCTTGTCGCTTTCGGCGCGGTTGGAATAGCCCTCGAATTCGCGCCCCGCCCGGGTGGAAATCCCGCCAAGCGTTTCGCCGACTTCGCCGGGCCCGCATTCGATGCAGAGACCGTCTGGCCCCCGCACCGGCATTTCCTTTTCCACATCGAAGCGCACCACCCGGCTTGGCAGCAGCCATTGCAGATAATCCGGCACCCTGCCGACCGCGCCCACCGTGCCGTCGTAATTGAGCATCGAGACATTGCCCTCGGTGGCGCCATAAAATTCCACGATACGGGGGATGGCGAAACGGTCTTGGAACTGGCGCCAGATTTCCGGCCTGAGGCCGTTGCCGGTGATGGCGCGAATCCGGTGGCCCTTTTCCAAGGGCGAAGGCGGTGCATTCAACAGATAGCGGCAAAGCTCGCCGATATATTCGAAGATGGTTGCGTCATAGCGGTGCACATCGTCCCAGAATTCATGCACCGAGAATTTGCGCTTCAGGATCAGCGCGCCGCCGGAGAAAAACGCCATGCCGACGGCGCACACCCCGCCGGTGGAGTGATAGAGCGGCAAGGGGTCATAGATTCGGTCGCTTTCGCGCGGGCTGAGCGCACCGACAAAGCCGCTCATCATGAACAGCATGCGCATATGGCTGAAATTCGCGGCCTTGGGCAGGCCGGTGGTGCCCGAAGTATAGATGAAGAAGGCGCGCTCTTTCAGGGTGACGCCGGCGCGCGCCGCTTTGCCGGGCGAGGTTTCCGGCGCCGCTGCCAGCGCGGCGCTGAGATTGCCGCCTTCACCCTCAATCCATGGTGTTGGCCGCGCCTCGAACGGCGCGGCGGCGAAATTCTCGGCCAGTTCGCTCCCCACAATGGCATGCCGGGCGCCGGCGATGGAAATGGAATGGGCCAGCGCGGCGCCGGACAGATTGGTGTTGATCAGCGCCACCTGCGCTCCGGCCTTGAACAGGCCAAGCCAGGCACAGATATAGTCGGGCCGGTTTTCCATCAGCAGCGCCACCACGCTGCCGCGCCCGATCCCCTGGCCCAGCGCCCAATGGGCATAGCGGTTGGCCCGCCGATCCAGCTCGGCATAGCTCATGCGCTGGTCGAGATAGTATATGGCGGTATTGGCGGGCCGCTTGCGCGCCTGCCGTTCGACGATGTCCACAATGCTGCGGGTGGCGTTGGGCTTGACCCGGCGCAGCAGCCACAAGGTGCGTGCGATGCTGGCGAGATAGATATATTCGCGCTTTATCGCATGCGTCAGGCTCAAAGCGTTTCTCCCGATTCGGGAGCTTGAGCCGCGCCCCTGTTCTAATCAAGATGACGCCATGGACGAAACGCTGGACCTGCGCGGCCTGAAATGCCCATTGCCGGCGCTGCTGGCGAAAAAGGCGTTGGCGCGGCTTGCGCTGGGCAGCGTCTTGACAGTGATCGCCGACGATCCGATGTCGGTGGTGGACATTCCGCACATGTGCCACGGCGAAGGCCATAGGGTGGAAAGCGTGACCTCGGGCGACGGCGCCAGCCAATTCATCCTTCGGAAGGCCTAGCAGGCGCGAGGAATTTTGCGGCCTGAGCAGGAGCGAGGCCCGCCTCGCGCGAGCGAAATGGTCCGGGGGACCATTTCGAGGGCCGAACGCGCGGAGCAAAAGCGACGCGCCGGGAAAGCGGCTCCATATCGAGTGCGACCTCACCGCCCTCGCCCGCTTATGCGGGCTCGAAGCGGGGCCAGCTTTTCTAAGCTCGCTTTCGCTCGCCAAGAAAAGCTAGGCCAAAGGGCCGCGCCTAAGCGGGCTTCGGCTTGGGAGCGGCCTCAGGCCCAATGCGGCTGATCACCTCGGCGGCGTTCAAGGCGCGGGGTTCCTTGCCGGCTTGTTCGGGCGTCAGCAGCACAATCTCGGCATAGGCATCATAGTTGGTGCGCACCACCACATCGACCATCGGGTCATAGGGAAAACCCCAACCGCCCCAATAGCCGAAGCCGCGCGGGCGGCCCCAGAAGGGATCGTATGGCCCATAGGGCACGGTCTGATAGCTGTGATTGGCTTTGGTATTGCGGGTATCGAACACAAAGTTCGCATAGCCGGCGGCGCGGGTGACCTCCGCCGCGCGCAACAAAAGATAGCTCTCCACCGTCTCACGCGGGGTCGCGGTATTGCCGGTGAAAGTCACCCGGTAGCGGTTCTGGGTTATGGCGCGGTCGGTATAGCCAGTCTGCTGGCCTTCCAGGCGCGGGGCATAGGGCGAAGGCGTCATGCACCCCGCCAACAGGAAAACCGACAAAGCCAAAGGAAACAGCCGGGCCGCAGGCCGGGCAAAAGAATCAAGCCGAATCATCGAACGCTCCTATCCGTGACCCCTCACGGTTTCGCCATTCTAATATGGGAACGGTCCAGTCCAAATCCCAGTTCCGGCCACGGATTTTTACCATTTTCCAGGCTCCAAAGGCCGCCGCAGCACCTTGAAATCATGGGGCTTCCCCCCCCGAAAATGCCGGTCATTTTGCACTGCACCCTCTTGCTAATGGCCGCCGGGCGGGTGAAGTTCGCCCCATCCGGAGCCTATTTGCCGGGCACAGGGCCCAAGCGGGGCCAAAACGGCCGGTCCGTCGTTAACGTCTAAGAAGAACAAGCCTCGTGGGGGCCTGAACGTTCGCCATGCACGGTCTTTCCCAATTCCTTCAATTTGCCCTCTGCATCATTCTGGTCTGCGTTTGCACGCTTTCGGTCCAGCTCGCGGCCTTGGCCTGGGTGCGCGTGTTCCGCAAGCGCCTGCAGTTGAAACGCGCCGAACTGGCCGAGGCCGACTTGCCGCATGTGCTGGTTCAACTGCCCGTCTGCAATGAGGGGCCGCTGGCGGTGCGGGTCGCGGCCAGCACCGCGCGCATGGACTGGCCGCTCGACCGCCTCACCATCCAGCTGCTCGACGATGGGGACAGCCACAGCCATGACGAATTGGCGGCAAGCGTGCGCGCCGTGGTTCCCGAAGAGGTCAATTTCCATATCCTGCGGCGCGGCGACCGCAAGGGTTTCAAGGCCGGCAACCTGGCTTATGGTCTTTGCCATTCGGATGCGCCCTTTGTGGCGGTTCTGGATGCCGACTTTGTTCCGCCCGCCGATTTCCTGCGCCGCACGGTGCCAGTGCTGCTGGCCGACAGCGGCCTTGCTTTTGTGCAATCGCGCTGGGGCCATGCCAATCGCGCCGCCAACTGGCTGACCCGGGTGCAGGGCCTGTTGCTGGATGCCCATTTCTCGGTGGAACAGGAAGCCCGCTTCCGTGCCGGACTGCCGCTGTCCTTCAACGGCAGCGCGGGGGTGTGGAACCGCACCGCCATCGAACAGGGCGGCGGCTGGACCGGCGATACCCTGACCGAGGATCTGGATCTTTCCATGCGCTGCATGATGCAGGGCTGGCGCGGCGCCATGGTCTCGGACCTGGTGGTGCCGGGAGAATTGCCGCAGACCGCCGCCGCCTGGCGGGCACAGCAAGCCCGTTGGACAAAAGGCCATGCCCAGGTGGCGCGCAAGCTTCTGCCCATGATCTGGTCCAGCGCCATGCCGCTGTGGAAAAAAGCGGCGATGACACTTCAGATGTGCCAATTCGCCTTTTATATGCTGGCTTTTTCCAGCGCCGCGATTTCCTTGACCTTGATGTATATGGGCGCCGCTTATTATCCCGGCGTCACTTGGTTCGGCCTTTTGGCCACGGTGCTCGGCGTCATTTCCTCCATCGGCTATCTTTATCTGGGACAGCGCATGCTGGGCCGCCAGCGCGAGCCCAAACTGATCGCCTCGCTGCTCTTGGCGGTGGTGTTTCCCTCCGGCCTGATCCTGGCCAACACCCGCGCCACCTTCGAGGCTTTCTTTTCCAACCGCATGGATTTCAACCGCACCACCCGGGTGGGCGAGATTCAAAAAGGCGGCTGGCGCGGCATTCCCGAGCTGGTGGTGGGGGTGGTGTTGCCGGTCTTCGCCTTTGCTGAATCCAACTGGAGCGCACTGTTCTTTTTCTTTGCCGTCTCGGGCCTGGTTTCGATCGGCGCCATGGGCGCCATCGCGCCACGTGCCGTACGCCAGCAGAGCGAGCCATGACGGCGAAGCCGACGATTTGATCCAGCGGATCAAATCGAATGGCGAGCGCGCCGAGTTCGGACGAGGCGCAGCGGCAGCAAACTCCATAGTAAACACCGCCTTAAAAAATTCCCGCGCCTTTTAATCCCTAAAATCTGAACCATTCGCCTAACCCTGCCTTGAGCCGTACCCATTAATTTGGCCGCGGATCATGGGCACGTGACGATGCGGGCATTGGCAAAATTGGCGGCAGTGGCGCTGTTGGCGCTCAGCCTGGAAGGCTGCGCCAGCGCTGTGATGGACTATGGTCCGCCGATGCCGCGCGAGCAGGGCCGAACCGTGGTCGAGAATGACGGCCACAAGCCGCTGCAATGCGTGCCCTATGCCCGGGCGCATTCGGCGATCAAGATTTACGGCGATGCCTATACCTGGTGGGACAAGGCGGCGGGAAAATATCCGCGCGGCACCCTGCCCGAACCCGGCGCGGTGATGGTGCTGCACAATTATGCCGGTCCCAATCACGGTCATGTCGCGGTGGTGCGCGAGGTGACCGACGCGCGCGAGATCAGAGTGGACCATGCCAACTGGCTGAATGACGGTTCGATCTATGTGAACGATCCAGTCCAGGATGTCAGCCGCGACAATGACTGGTCGGTGGTGCGGGTGTTCAATCTCAAGACCGGCGGCTGGGGCGGCAGGCTCTATCCGGTCCAGGGCTTTATCGGCTCCACCGGCGACAGAGCGCCCGAAAGCGACCGGGATCTGGTGGCCGGCATAGGCGGCGCCAACCGGGGCGCCACCGCCTTGATTGGCGAAATAAATTAGCCAAGCCAGAGACTTAGGCATTTTCCTGCGCTATTCTGCCTCTCCCCACTGGGAGTGGCTGGGGACAAGGCATATGGTCCCGCGCCTTATTTAAGGCTTATGCAAACCAGGACGCAGGGGCCGCGTTTCTTCCGATGCAAAACCGCACCCATCCGTGACCCAATCTGAACAGGGATTGACGCCAGAACCGGAAGGCCATGCCGGCGATCCCCTGGCGGGAACGCCCCAGGGCGGTGGCGAACATTCCAAATCGCCAGCCAATGACCGGCGCAACCTGTCCGGCCTCATGCTGGGCGCCATGGGGGTGGTGTTCGGGGATATCGGCACCTCGCCGCTCTACGCCTTGCGCGCCACCGTGCTGGCCACCGAGGGCGGCTTGCCCAATCACGTCGCGGTGATGGGCTCGCTCTCCATGATCTTCTGGGCCCTGATCCTGGTGGTCACCGTCAAATATGTCCTGATCATCATGCGCGCCGACAATAACGGCGAAGGCGGCACCCTGGCGCTGGCGGCGCTGGCGCACCGTTCCCCCGGCATGACGCGCAGGATCAAGGCCACCATCGGCATCGGCGCCATCGTCGGCCTGGCGCTGTTCTTCGGCGACGGCATGCTGACACCGGCCGTCACGGTTTTGTCGGCGGTGGAAGGCCTGAAAGTGGAGAGCCACGCTTTCGCGCCGCTAGTGGTGCCTCTGACCCTGACCATTCTGGTGATCCTGTTCATGCTGCAAAGCCGCGGCACCCATAAGATTGGACGGTTGTTCGGTCCGGTGATGGTGTTGTGGTTTGTCGCGTTGGCCGGCTTTGGGCTGGCGTCGCTGATCCAGACCCCCAGCATCCTGGCGGCGTTCAATCCCTGGTACGCGCTGGTGATGTTCCTGCATGAGCCCTGGGTGGCATTCGTGTCTCTCGGCGCGGTGGTGCTGGCGGTGACCGGCTGCGAGGCGCTGTATGCCGATATGGGCCATTTCGGGCGCAAACCCATCCAATATGCCTGGCTGTTCGTGGCGCTGCCGGCGCTGATGCTCAATTATTTCGGCCAGGGCGCGGCTCTGCTGAGACATCCCGAGCAAGCCTCCATCGCCTTCTTTTCGGTCATTCCCCATTGGGCGCATATGCCGATGGTGGTGCTGGCAACCTTGGCCGCCATCATCGCCAGCCAGGCGGTGATCACCGGCGTTTTCTCCATGACCCAGCAGGCGGTGCAGCTCGGTCAATTGCCGCGCATGGAGATCCGCCATACCAGCGCCACCGATTACGGCCAGATCTATGTGCCGCGCATGAATGCCATGCTGGCGGTGGGCGTGGTGCTGATCGTTCTGATCTTCAAGAGCTCGGATTCGCTGACCGCGGCCTATGGCATCGCGGTGACCGGCGTGATGGTGATCGACACTTTCAACGCGGGAATCGTGGCGGGCAAGCAGTGGCGCTGGGCGCCGTGGCTGGCGATCGGACTGTTCGGCGCCATGGGCATCAGCGACCTGCTGTTCTTCGTCGCCAACAGCCTGAAAATTCCCGAAGGCGGCTGGCTGCCTTTATTCATCGCTTTGGGCGCCTTTATCGGCATGGACACCTGGCGGCGCGGCCGCCGCGTCCATCTGGAGAAAGTGCGTTCGGAATCCCTGCCATTGTCGCTGTTCCTGGAGCGCGCCGACAAAGGCACCACGCGCGTCTCCGGCTTGGGCGTTTTCCTGTCGTCGCGTACCGACGTGGTGCCGGGCGCGCTGTTGCACAATCTCAAGCACAACAAGGTTCTGCACGAACGCGTTGTCATCGTGAATGTGGTGGTGGAAGACACGCCGCTGGTCGCGGCGGCCAACCGCCTGGACGTGGAAAAGCTGGGCAAGGGCTTCTACACGGTGCGCATCCATCACGGCTTTTTCGAAACCCCCGACGTGCCGCAGGCTTTGCGCGAGGCGCGGCGGTTCGGCCTGGCGCTGGACGTGGATACCGCCACCTTTTTCATTGGCCGTGAGACATTGGTGCCGGCAGAACATTCCGAGCTGGGCACTTTGAGAAACAGACTCTACCGCGCCATGGCGGGTGCGGCATTATCGCCCGCCCGCTTCTATCACCTGCCAACCAACCGGGTGGTAGAATTGGGCACTCAGATCGCGATCTGAGTCCGGTATGCGAAGTATTGGCAACCAAAAGACCTGACGGCGCCTTCTCACCGCCCGGCCTGCTTTCAAGAGCGAGGCACTTTCCCCATCATGAAACAAGATACCAAGGCGCCTTCGGGGCGCAGCCTGAAACGCGACCTGGCGCTCACCATCGGCGCGCTGGGCGTGGTGTTCGGCGATATCGGAACCAGTCCGCTCTATGCCGTGCGCGAATCCGCGCGGGCAGCCGGCGGTGCCCTGCCCGGCACGCTTGCCATCTATGGCGCGCTGTCCTTGATTTTCTGGGCGCTGATGATCGTGGTGACGCTCAAATACGTCTTCCTGATCATGCGCGCCGACAACAATGGCGAAGGCGGGGTGATGGCATTGGCGGCGCTGGCGCACCGCGCGCCGGTATCGCGCCCTGCCAAGACCGCCATTGGCGTCGCTGCCCTGTTGGGCCTGGCGCTATTCTATGGCGACGGCATGCTGACACCCGTGATTACGGTATTGTCGGCGGTCGAAGGCATCGCGGTCGACAATGCGGGTTTCAAGCCTTTCGTCCTGCCGTTGTCTCTGGTGCTCCTGCTCGGATTATTCGCTGTACAAAGTCGAGGGACTGGAAAAATCGGGAAATACTTCGGCCCCTTCATGTTGGTGTGGTTCGCGGTGCTGGCGATCTTGGGGGCAGTAGCAATAGCCCGTTCGCCGCAGATTCTGGCGGCGGTCAATCCTCTTTATGGCGTCCAGCTCTTCAGAGCCGAGCCTTGGACTGCCTTCGTCGCGCTGGGCTCTGTGGTGTTGGCGGTGACCGGCTGCGAAGCGCTGTATGCCGATATGGGCCATTTTGGCGCCAAGGCGATCCGCTGGGCTTGGCTGTATGTCGCATTTCCCGCGCTGGTGTTGAATTATTTCGGACAAGGCGCGCTGTTGTTGTCCGATCCAGGCGCCGCCCCGACCCTATTTTTCGCCATAGTGCCGAACTGGGCGCACTATCCCATGGTGGCGCTGGCCACTATCGCGTCCGCCATTGCCTCGCAGGCGGTGATCTCGGGGGTCTTCTCCATCACAAAGCAAGCCGTGCAATTGGGTCAGTTGCCGCGGATGGAGATCCGCCACACCAGCGCGCAGGAAGAGGGGCAGATCTATGTCCCCAAGAGCAATGCCATGCTGGCCGTGGGCGTGGTGTTGATCGTTTTGATCTTCAAGAGTTCCGACGCCTTGGCGACGGCTTACGGCATCGCGGTCACGGGCGTGATGGTGATCTCTACGGCGCTGGTCGCGGTCGTGGCCATCCATCGCTGGAAATGGAATCGCCTTGCCGTTTACGGGGTGTTCGGCGCGCTAGGGCTGATTGATGTCGCCTTCCTCGCCTCCAACAGCTTGAAGATCGCCGAAGGCGGCTGGCTGCCATTGGTGGTGGCGGGCGCGACCTTTGTGGTGATGGACACTTGGCGGATTGGCCGGCGGGTGCATCTGGACGCGATGCGCGACAATGCCCTGGCGCTGGACCTGTTCCTGGACCGTGCCGACAAATTCAGCCAGCGCATCGCCGGCACCGCGGTATTTCTGTCGCCGCGCCTGGATGTGGTGCCCAATCCGCTGTTGCACAGCATCAAGCACTATAAGGTGCTGCATGAACGGGTGGTGATCTGCGCCGTGACGGTCGCCGACACCCCCCATGTCCCCAAGGCCAAACGGGTCACGGTGGACAAGCTGGGCAAGGGCTTTTTCGCGGTGCGCGTCTCCTATGGTTTTTTCGAGACACCGGATATTCCCGAAGCCCTGTCCTTGGCCCGCAATCAGGGCCTGGCGCTGGAACCGGATGCCACCACCTATTTCCTGGGCCGCGAGACTTTGGTGCCGGGCGAGAAACCCAGCATGAAAAGCTGGCGGGTGGCGCTGTATATGTGGCTGGCGTCCAACGCCCTGTCGCCCGCACGCTTCTATCACCTGCCGCCAGGGCGCGTGGTCGAGCTAGGGACGCAGGTGAGCATCTGATTTTCCTCTACCCTTCGACAAGCTCAGGGTGAGGAAAATCCTCGTGCTGGTCGCACGACGCTGGTGCTAGCGACTGCGAAGCATGAGGGATCAATCCAGCGCGTAAACCACCGCTTTGAGATATGCCGATTCCGGCAATAGCGGATGCACCGGGTGATCCGGCCCCGCACCCGCCTGGCGGATCATCGCGCCGCGGCGGCCCGCGCGCTGCAAGCCTTGCGCGCCTTCCTGCGCGAAACGCTCGGGCGCAATATTGTGCGAGCAGGAGGCGATCATCATCACCCCGCCCGGCGCCGTGACGTCGGCGGCCAACCGCGCCAGCTTGCGATAGGCCTTGGCGCCCGGCTCCAGGTCTTTCTTGGACTTCACAAAAGGCGGCGGGTCGGCCAGCACGATGTCGAATGTCTCGCCCGCGGCCTTGAGCCTTTCCAACTCTTCGAACACATCGGCTTTCACAGCCTGGATCTTCACGCCATTGGCGCGGGCGCTTTCTTCGGCGATGGCCAGCGCGGGCGCGGAGGAATCCAGGCAGACCACTTCCTTGGCCCCGGCCTTTGCCGCCAGGATGCCGAAGCCGCCGGTATAGGAATAGGCGTCCAGCACGGTCTTGCCTTTTGCCAATCGGGCAATGAAGGCGCGGTTGTCGCGCTGGTCGTAATACCAGCCGGTCTTCTGGCCTTCGGCCAGGTCGGCGAAATACCGCGCGCCATTTTCCTCGACCGCGATGCGATGGCCCTCGCCCTTCACCGTTTTGACATACGGCTCCAGCCCCTCCAGCGCGCGCGATGGCGCATCATTGCGAAGGATGATCGTCTTGGGTTTCAGCACGATATCCAGAGATTGGATCAAAGGTTCGATCTGCCGTTCCATGCCGGCGGTGCCGATCTGAACCGTCACGCTATCGTCGAAGCGGTCGATCACCAGTCCCGGCAACCCATCGCCTTCGGCATGAAGCAATCTGTAGAAGGGCTTGTCGTAGAGTGCGGCGCGCAGAGCCAGCGCCCGCTTCAGCCGCGCGGTGAAAAAATCCCGGTCGATCGCCACGTCGCAATCGTCCGACCACAGCCGGACCGCGATCAGGCTTTTGGAATTGAAATAGCCG
>DATEIA010000200.1:0-3552 GCA_035279305.1 Rhizomicrobium sp. | reverse complement strand
CGCCGACATGGTGCCAATCGTATCGCCATGATAGGCGTGCTCCAGCGCGATGATGCGGCTGCGCGGCTCTTTTCCGTTCTTTGGGCCCTGATTCTTCCAGAAACCCAGCGCCATCTTCAGCGCCACTTCCACCGCGGTGCTGCCGCTGTCGGAATAAAAGACGTGAGACAGGCCGCGCGGGACGACTTGCAGCAGGGCCCGCGCCAATTCTTCCGCCGGCTGATGGGTGAAGCCCGCGAAAATCACCTGATCCAGCGCATCGGCCTGTTGCTTGATCGCTTCGACAATCCGGGGATGGCGATGACCATGGGTGATCACCCACCAGGAGGATATGGCGTCCAGCAATTTGCCTTTTTCTGTCTGGAGCCAGGCGCCTTCGCCGCTTGTCACCAGGGTCGCGTCCGGCGTCAGCGCATGCTGGGTAAAGGGATGCCAGACCGGTGACGTCACGTGAAATCCGCGCGATCAAAAGTCTTGGCGAACACGTCCGCCAGCCGGCCGGCGGACAGCGGCTCGATGACAGGCAGGCGGCCTAGCCGTTTCACTTGGCCAATCTCGCTGATGATCCGCTCACTTTCGTCATTGGCATCCCCAATAAAGACCACCCCATGCAGCGGAATCGATCGCCCGCGGATGGCCGCGATGGACAAAAGCGTGTGGTTGATGGTGCCCAGCTTGGTCCGCGCGCAGACGATCAATGGAATTTGCCAGCGGGCAAAGACATCGATGAAAAGGGTCTGGCGCGTGAGCGGCACCATCAATCCTCCGGCGCCCTCGATCACCACTGGACCTTCGGGCGGAACCAGCCGGTCCGGATCGATGGTGACGCCCTCGTCCGCCGCCGCTTGGTGCGGCGAGCACGCAAGCTTGAGCCGATAGGCCTCCGGCAGGACTTCCACCCCCGCCAGCGCCGCAACGGTCTGGCTGTCGGTGGGAAATCCCGCCTGCACCGGTTTCCAGTAACGCGCTCCCAGCATCGCGGCCAGGCCGGCGCAGAATACGGTCTTGCCGACATCGGTGTCGGTTCCGGCGACGACAAACCTCATCGCCGCGCCGCGCCCAGATCGTCAAACAGCGCGTCCAGATCGTCCGGCGTAACATGCAGGGTCAAAGCCAGGCGCAGCCGCGCGGTGCCTTCCGGCACCGTGGGCGGGCGGATGGCGCGAACGTCATGGCCGCGGACTTGCAGCGCCTCGGCCAGCCGCACCGCCTCCTGGTCGCTGCCGACAATCACCGGCTGGATCTGGGAGCCCGAGACCGGCAATCCCAGCCCGCGCATCCGGTCTTGGGCATGGCGCACCAACTGCTGCAATTGGGTGCGTTCCTGCTCCGCGCCGGCGCAGATCTTCAAAGCGGCCCGCACCACCGCCGCCATCAAGGGCGAAGGTGCGGTCGAATAAATAAAGGCCCGGCCGCGATTGACCATGAAGTCGCGATAAAGCCGCGGCAGACAGACCAGCGCGCCCGCCGCCCCCAACCCCTTGCCACACGTGTGCAGGGAAATGATATTGGGGGCGCCTTCATAACGCGCGCCGAGCCCCCTGCCCTGATCGCCATGCACCCCGGTGGCATGGGCTTCGTCCAGCAACAGCATCGCATCATGCCGGTGCGCCAGCGCCACCAACTCACTCAGGGGCGCGCGGTCGCCGTCCATGGAATAGAGCGTCTCCACCGCGATCCACACTCGACCATTCTTTGGCCCTTTTCCCCCAGCGGCGCGCCAGCCGGTGATGATGGCGTCCATCGCGCCCACGTCATTGTGCGGCGCCGAGATCGCCTGAATGCGCGCGGGCTCCAACCCGTCGCGGAAACTGGCATGGATCAGCGCGTCATGGACGATCAGGTCGCCGGAGCGCGGCAGCGTGGCGGCGATTGCCGCATTGGCGGCAAAGCCGGTGGAAAAATACAGCGCCGTCTCGCTGCCGAAGAAGCTGGCGGCTTCTTCCTCCAGGGCTTCGTGCTCGGGATGATTGCCGCGCAACAGCCGCGAGCCGCCGGCGCCCAACGGCACGCCGCGCTTCAGGGCCTCCAGCGCGGCATCGCGCAAAGCCGGACTTTGCGCCAGCGCCAGAAAATCGTTGGAGGTAAAATCCTTGCCCGCGGCCGGGGCGAGCGCGCGCAACCGGCCTTTCGCGGCCAGCGCCTCCAGCACCGCTTCATGGGGATCATTCACGGGGCGCATGGATTCCACACGCCCCGGCAAAGGGCAAGCTTAGAGAGCGTCGTCGCCGGTCTCCCCGGTCCCAACTTGCTCTAATCCAGCCGGCGGGGGTCCGACCGGCCTGCCTCGATATCGGCAATGCTGAGCTTGCTCTTATAGCCCAGCTCCGCCTTGCCCGACTCGTGCCAGGCATCGCTTACCAAATCGCGCAGCATCGCCGCGCCTTCGGCAATGTGCTGGATGGCAAAGCGCTTTGCCTCAGGCGTCGCGGCGTCGAAAGCACCCGCCTTTTCCAGCCGGTAAAGCGCAGGCAGCTCTTTTTGGCTGGCCGCCAGATAGCTCTGTGTTCTGTCCTGGATGGCGCAGCCGCAGTCCCGATAGGGCCGCAGGGCCGCCGCCACATCCGCTTCGCGGATATGGGCGTTGACAAAGTCGGTCTCGAACTTGGCATGCAGACCCGGCGCGGTGACAAAGCCTTCGGGATTGGGCCCCTCGCCCCAGCCATTGTAATGCACGCTGGCATGCATTGGCTGGCTGGCATCGCCGACATAATGCGCCCACACGCCCAGATCGCGCAGCGTCAGCAACTGGCGCACCGCCTGCGAGGCCGCATAGGATTTCGTCTCGGCAGCCGTCATGGCGAATTTGCGCGCATATTTCTGCGCCGCCATGTCCCGGCGCAGCAGGGCGAAGTCCTTCACCAACTGCTGCCAGCCGCTCATGATGGCGTAAGGCAGATAGCCCGCTTTGTATTCGTCCGTACCGGCGGCGCGCAGCGCGGTGTCATAGTCGCGGCGCGTCGCGGGCAACGCGGCGAGTTTGGGTCCGCCCAGAATGTTGCCATCGTCGGATACGTCCACGAAATGACCCGCATCGCTGTCGGCATCATGCGGCTGCCCGGCGTTACGGGAGATATCGGGCTCTTGCGCCATCAAGCCGATCTGCGCCGCCGCTTGGGCGCTGCGCAGGAACACCGGAATCTCCTTGGGGAAATGGCTGGCCGCGATTTCCCCAATAAAACGGTGGCCCGTGCCGCCCCAAGCCCAAGCCGGCGCGCCCGACGCCGTCAGCAGGATGCAAGCCAAAAACAGCTTTCTCATGACCGCGCCCTGCTCGCCGTGGCGGCTCGTTCTATCACGTCTCAGAGTACCGAGCGCAGGGTCACCTGGAAGGTCTGGGGCGAGCCGACCACGACGGTGGGAAGCGAGCCGCAGGCGCTGGAGGAGGGAAGCGTGGGAATGAAACAAGGTTTGGACGAGATGCTGCCGAGATATTTCTCGTTGAACAGATTGTAGCCATTCACCTTCAGATAGGAGCCGGTCCAGCCGATCTCGCCCAGGTCGTAGGTGAGGTCGGCATCGGCCGTGAAATAGCCGGGCACCTTGTAGTCA
>DATEIA010000199.1:0-5677 GCA_035279305.1 Rhizomicrobium sp. | reverse complement strand
AGCTGATTGACTGTCGGCATTCCCACTTCCCTTTTGTCATCGGCGCGGCCGCACCGGATGAACGAAAACCAAAAACCGGCCTGAGGAAAAATCCCCGGTCCGAACTTGCGGAGGACTGAAGTGGAGAGATCCACCTGAGTCGCGCGTCTAAGCTCTTTAAACTGGCTTCCCAACAGCGTTTTTGCGGTTTTTTCCGCAGACGGCCTGCCCTGGAAGGTGGCGGCTTATACCCACAGGGGTCTGGGGGGTCAAGCGGCCAAAATCCAGGATTTTTGGCCCTTGCGCGCCGGTTGCCGCCCGGAACAATGTTTCCTATAGTAACATTCATGAAAATAGAGGCCAGATTGCAGCAACCGGCCAAATCGCTTAGTCGTTAAGCGAAGGGATTTTAGAGTGGAACCCGCTTGATGGCGCGCCTGGGACATGCATTGCCCCGGCAGACCCCCGCCAAACGGTGGGTGACGCTTCTCGCCTTGCTGGCCTTTTTCCTGCAAAGCCTGACAGTTCAGACCCACATCCACCAGTTGATCCAGCCGTTTGCGGCCAAAGCTGCTCCGGTCCCGGCGCCAACACCGCTCAAGACCCAGGATCCGCTTGATCAGTGCCGGCTTTGCCAGGAACTGGCTCATGCCGGCAGCTTCTTTGCGCCCCCGGCTGCGGTCCTCGTCATCAGCCTGAATTTCATTTCGGCGATTTTCGTCCCTCTGCGGGAACCCGCTGACAGCTCGGCCAAGCCGTTTGCCTGGCAGAGCCGCGCGCCACCGCGCCGCTAATTTCCGATTGCTATTCGCGTGCGGCCTCAAGTGCCGCCCTGCACGCCCACCGCGTGCATTCCCCCATTCGGAGTCCGCCATGTTTCGTTCCATTCTTCGCAGTACCACCGCCACCGCAGTTCTTCTTTCCACTTCAACCGCCGGCTGGAGCCAAGCGCACGCGCCCGGTGTGGAAAGCATCGTGGTGACGGCCACGCCCCTCGCCGGAGCCAATCTTGCCACCATCCCCACCCAGGTGGATGCCGACCAAATCCTGCACCAAGGCGGTTCCAGTCTTGCCGATGCTCTCTCCAACATTCCCGGTGTTTCCGGCACCGGTTTCGCGGCAGGCGCCAGCCGCCCCATCATCCGTGGAATGGATGCCAACCGGGTGCGTATTCTGGAAAACGGCACCAGCAGTTCGGATGCGTCCGATATCGGTCCTGACCATGGCGTACCGATCGATCCGATCTCGACCCGCAGCATCGAGGTGGTGCGGGGCGCGGGCACCTTGCGCTATGGCAGCCAGGCCATTGGCGGCGTGGTCAATGCCATCAACAACCGTATTCCCCTGACCTTGCCGGACAAGCCCTCCGGCGAAGCACAGGCCGCTTATGACTCCGTTTCCGACGCGGGCCAGGGCGCGGTGCTGGGCGATCTTCCTATCGGCAACTACGCCTTTCACGTCGACGGCTTTTATCGCCACACCGACAATTACGACACGCCCCTGGGGCCTCAGGCCAATTCCTTCTTCCGCGGTGACGGCTTTTCGCTGGGAAGCTCCTACTTTTTCGGCAAGGACAGCGACAGCCGTGTGGGCGCGGCTCTGGTGCATTACGATTCAAAATATGGCGTGCCCAGCGACGTCACCTTCATCAACATGCGCCAGACAAAATTGCTCACAGCTTCTTCGCTGAATTGGGCCGACGGCCTGGTGAAGACGCTGAACATCGATGGCAGTTACGGCAACTATTCTCACGAGGAAATAGACCCCACCAGCGGCAACAGCGTGAATGCCACCTTCAAGAACAAGGAATTCGATGGCCGGGCCGAAGCCCTTCTGGGCGCCATCGGGCCGCTGACCAATTCGGCGGTGGGGATCGAAATACAGAACCGGCAGTTCTCGGCGTTGGGCGATGCCGCGGATTACCTGTTACCGACTTTGACCCAAAACTATGCCGGCTTCCTGTTTACGGAAATGCCGGTCGGTCAAAGATTGCATTTGCAGGCCAGCGGCCGGATCGAAGACGTGCAAATCGAGGGCACGCCTTTTACAGGCTTGAAGACATCGCGCGGCTTCACGCCCTTGAGCGCCGCAATCGGCGGCCTGTTCGATCTTACAGATGAAATCAAGCTGGGACTGACCGGATCGAGTACTGCCCGCACCCCGGCACCAACGGAATTGTTCGCGCGCGGCCCGCATGACGGTCCTCAGACTTTCGAAACCGGCGATCCCACTCTGAAAATGGAACGCGCCAATTCGCTGGAAGGAACCGTGCGCCTGCGCTTCCCCGAATTCACCTTCGACGGCAGCATCTACACCACCTCTTTCGACAATTATGTCTATGGTGCACTGACGGGCCGCAATTGCGACGATGCGGGCAGTTGCGCCTTCGGTTCTTCCGATGAATTGCGCGAATTGAACTATGTCCAACAAAGCGCCAACTTCCGGGGCCTGGAAGCCAAGGCGGTGTACGATCTTTGGCATATCGAGGGTGGTGTCCTGCAAGTAACCGCATTGGCCGACTATGTGCGCGCCACGCTCTCCGGTGGGGTCAATGTGCCGCGCATTCCACCATGGCGCGCGGGTGGCGGCCTGGAATGGCAAAGCGAGGCATTCGATGCCGGATTCCAGGTCATCCGGGTGGGCGATCAAAACAATCCAGGCCAATTCGATACATCCACACCAGGTTACGTTTCGGTCGACGCGCAGCTTTCCTGGCGTCCCTTCCCCGAAAACAGCAAAATCGAGATCGCGCTGATCGGTCACAATCTGGCGGATGAGGTGGTGCGGAACGCGGCGTCGCTCAACAAGGATCTGGTGGTGATGCCAGGCCGCAATATCCGGCTGGCGTTACGCTACGTGACTGATGAATGAACCAGCACAGGCCTGCCTCCCCCTTCATGCGAAGCATGGCAAGGGGGAGGTGGTTTCAGCGAGCGAGGCGTGTGCGAAGGCGAGAGCCTGAGCAGCCGAGCGGAAGCTGAAACCGGAGGGGGTTCAACCAAAAAGATCCAGCCTGGTGCCGCAAACGCGCGCTTCATGCTCCAGCAGTTTGCGCTTGAGCGGCAGGCCGCCGCCATAACCGGTCAGCGAACCGTCGGCTCCGATCACCCGGTGGCAGGGCACGATCAGGGCAATGGGATTGGCGCCATTGGCCGCGCCGACGGCACGGGCGGCGGTGGGATGGCCAATACGCTTGGCCACCGCGCCATAGCTGGTGGTGGTGCCGAAAGGAATGTCCAGCAACGCCGCCCAAACCTTCCTGTCGAATTCCGGACCTTCCGCCGCCAGCGCGAAATCAAAATCACGGCGCTTGCCGTTGGCATACTGCGTCACCTGGCGCTGCACCCCAGCTAGTTTGCGGGAATTGTTTTCGGCTTCGGGATCGACTTTCGCGGCCCCAGCGGCGCGCAGGTTGAACCGCAACAGCCGCCCCTCCTCATCCACCCAGGCGGCGAATTTCTGGAACGGAGAATCGATCAGGCTCCAATATTTCTTGGTCATGCGGCCCTCCTTCAGGCGGCTTCCTTGAGATAAGTCCACAAATGCATGGTGGCGAGGCTGCGATGGGGCGCAAAGCGGGTCATCAACCGTGCCGTCTGGTCGGCGTCGGGCCGCTCAGGCAATTGATGCAGCCGCTGCAGGGCGGTGGCCAGCGCGCTGTCGCCCACCGGGGCTGCATCGGCAAAGCCGCTGCGCATCAGCACATAACGCGCCGTCCAAGTGCCGATACCGCGTTGGGCGGTCAACGCCTTTTCGGCGGCGATGGCCGAACCCTCGCCCAGATTTTCGATGTCCAGTTTGCCGCCCGCCACCGCTTGCGCGGCGTCAACCAGATAGCGCGCCTTGGAGCGGGAATAGCGCCGCGCCGCCAGCGCGGACACGCCGATATCGGCGACTCTTTCGGGTGTGGGATGCGCACGCATATCGCCGATCTTTTCCCCCGCCAGCTCCACCATCTCGCGGCGTAAAGCGGCTGCGAATTTGACATGGATCTGCTGGCCGATGATGCCCCAGCACAAAGCGTCGAAACCGGTGGGCAGCAAGGGCAGGCGCAGGCCCCGCCGGTTCTGCACAAAGTCGGCATGCCGGGCCTCGAACTGGGCCACCTCATTGGTGAGAGCCAGAATCTTGAGCGCCGCGCCATGCACCGCGGCCATGCTGGCCCGGCCCAGTTTCGCTTGCGCATGCACCCGTACCCAGGCCTGGCCCGGCTCGATACTGATCTCGACCACCGCCGGGCCGTCACCGGTGTGCAAGGCTTTCCAGATACGGTTGCCTTCGCTTTTCTCACTAAGGCTCAGCGGGTCACGGGCGTGATAGCCCAGAATCTCCTTCGCCCGGTAACCGGCGGGCAGTTGCAGCATGAAGACCTGCGCGCCATCCAGGGCGCGATAAGCGCCCGGGGTCATGCGCATCTGGCCCAGAAACTGGCGGTGGAACACCGATTCCGATTCAAAGCCCGCGCCGAAACCAATCTCGGCAACCTTGTCACGCGAGGCCAACAGTTCTTCCGCCGCCCGCTTCACCCGCATCCGCCGCAGCCAGGAGGCCGGCGCCAAATGGGCATGATCGCGGAACAGATCGCCCAGCTTGGTCAGGCTGACGCCGGCTTCCTTGGCCAGGGCGCTGGCGTCGGAAAAATTTTCGGGCCGGCCGACGACCCGCGCCGCCAAGCCGCCGAACAGCGCGGCATTCTCATCCTCGCCTTTGTAATAAAGGTCAGGACGGCAACGCTTGCAGGCCCGCAGGCCCGCCGCCTTGGCTTGGCTTTCGGTGGTGAACAGGCGCACATTCTGCGGCTTGGGCGGCCGCGCGGCACAGGACGGCAGGCAATAGATTCCGGTGGTCATCACGCCAAGAATGAACTTGCCGTCGAACTTGCCCTTGCGGGCGTCGGCGCGGTTCCAGGACATGGGCTCAGGGTATTTCATGGGCAGACCTTAACGCGGGCGCGCGCCCCTCGCCTCCCAATTCACCCGTTGGATGTAGGAACCGACTCTTAAAATAATAAGGATCGATACTGCCGGTGGCCCGGCTCAGGCCCGCCTCCCCCTCATGCGCTCAGCGCATGGAAGGGGGAGGTGGCCGTAGCAACGCCGTGGCGCGCAGGCGTAAGCCGAGCACCACGGCAAAGTTGCGGAGGCCGGAGGGGGTCAAAAGAAAAAGGCCGCCGGACGCAAATCCGACGGCCTGTTCTTACACCGGAAAACGCCGCTATTCGGCAGCAGGCTGCGGTGCCTCCAGTTGAGCCACAGGCTGCTGCGCCGCCTGTTCCGCCTGGATCGCCTTGTCGCGCTCGGTCGCGATATGGCGCAGGCGGGCGATGGCGCCGCCGGTGCCGGCCGGGATCAGACGGCCGACAATGACGTTTTCCTTCAGGCCTTCCAGCATATCCACCTTGCCATTGACCGCGGCGTCGGTGAGGACGCGCGTGGTTTCCTGGAAGGAGGCAGCCGAGAACACCGACCGGGTCTGCAAGCTGGCCTTGGTGATGCCGAGCAGGATGGCGCGGCCTTCGGCGGGCTTGTGCCCCTCGTCGGCAGCCTTCTTGTTGGCAGCATCCAGTTCGGCCTGATCGACATGCTCACCGGCGATCAGCGTGGTTTCGCCGCCTTCGGTGATTTCCAGCTTCTGCATCATCTGGCGGCAAATCACTTCGATATGCTTGTCGTTGATCTTCACGCCCTGGAGGCGATAG
>DATEIA010000198.1:0-9521 GCA_035279305.1 Rhizomicrobium sp. | reverse complement strand
ACCGGCGAAATGTTCGGGCCGATGCAGAATGAGCGCTATCTCGAATACGCCAAGATCATTCACCAAAGCGGCGGCCATGTCCTTTCGCTGATCAACGACCTGCTCGACCTGTCCAAGCTGGATGCGGGCAAGCTCGAATTGTGCGTCGAACCCGTGCAGATTCTGAAAGTCATCATCGATTGCGTCCGCAGCGTCGAACCCCAGGCGACCCGCGACCAGGTCGGCATTTCCGTTCATGTTTACGACGGCGTCGATCAACTATGCGTCGACAACAGGCGCATGCACCAGATGCTGCTCAACCTGCTGTCCAACGCACTGAAATTCACCCCGTCCGGCGGCGAGATTACGATCGAGGCCTTCCGGCGCGGTTCCGACATCGCCATCTCGGTTTCCGATACCGGCATCGGCATCCGGGCGGAGGACATCCCCAAGGTGCTGGAGCCGTTCGGACAGGTGAACAGCATGCTGAGCCAGAAGCACAAGGGCACCGGCCTGGGCCTGCCGCTGACCAAGGAATTGGCGGAGTTGCATGGCGGTTCCCTGACCATGGAAAGCAGTGTCGATGCGGGCACCACCGTGACCATTACCCTGCCGCCCGATCCGTCCGCCGCGTCCTCGATCAGCTCGCACTGACCCCGGCCTGGTCAAACACGCCCATGCGCCAGGATTTGATCGGATATCGATGATGTGGCGAACTTCGAAACCACGACCCTAGGGCGTTTTGGGCTTGTCCTTGGCGACGGCGAACTTGCCCAGCAGGCAAGTCTGGCCGGAGCGCAGCACTTTTAGGCTTTGCTGGTTTTCGCAGATTTCTCCGGTGCTCGGAACAGTCCAGACAAAACCTTCAAACTTCAGGTCGGGACATACGCCTTGCAGATGGTTCACCAAGACCCGGCCGTCGCGCATCTTGAAGGTCATCAGCTTGCCGTCCTTGGAATTGGTGTCGAGTATGTCGCGCGACTGCACGCACATCTTGGCGGCGGCGGGCGATACGGCGGCGGCCGTCAATGCCAAGGTTGCGGTAAAGGTTGCGATAATCACTTTCATGGGACTCTCTGGGCGATGCCCTCGCAGGCTGCGATTGTCCGCCAAAAGCCGTCCTATTACAAGTGTCATAGAGATGTTTGCGCCCGCCCGTCTGGCGAAAAAGCCCGGGAAGCGCTAGGGTTGTCCGGTGTTATTTTTGAATCGGGACCATGGCTGACGGGCTTCAGGAACAGATTGCCGCCATTTGGGGGCGGGCGCTGGGCGTTAAAAAAATCAACCAGGACGACAATTTCTTCGCCCTGGGAGGACACTCCCTGCTGGGGGTCAAGATGATCGCCGAGATTCAGGCAAAAACCGGCCTGGAGGACGAACTGAAACTTTCCGATCTGCTGGAATTTCCCACCCTCGGCGCCTTCACCCGGCATCTGGAAAGCCTGACCGCGCGCAGCGAAGAGACGGGCAGTATCTGACCTAGAACCAGGCCGCCGTCAGCAACAGATCGCCCTCGATCGCAAACCGCCCCTGGAGTGTCGCGCCCGATCGGGTGGCGGCAAAGCCACCCTCGGTCCGGGTTATATGAATTTCGCGAAAGGACAGCGCGGTTTTCATCCCCCAGGCTTTGTAGCTGGCCTCCTTGGCGCTGAAAAAAAGCGTCGCCACAAGTTTGCGCGTCCCCTCGTCCAGTTTTTCCAGAGTGCCGCATTCCCCCGCATCGAACAGCCGAGGCCAGAGATTTTCGGTAACGCCACCCACCCGTTCCGCGTCCAGGCCGATGCCGGAAAAACGCGTCCCTTCCGCCACCAGCGCCGCCGCATAGCCGGATGTGTGGGTGATGCTGCCCACGACGCCATCCGGCCAATGCGGCGCACCATTCTCGCGCCGCCCGATGACGGCATCGGCATAGCCCAGCATGGAGAGAGCAGCGTGCGCGCAAGCGCGGCCCAACGCGAATTCGCGGCGGCGTTTGGGCGCGGCCTTCGCCACCAGCGATTCTTCCCCAGGGGCGAGAAAAACCGGTTGATCCACATCCACCATCTGTGCCCCGAAAAGACCCGGCGCAAGGATGCGCGATATCAGATCCATCAGGCCGGAACCGTTTCCGCGAAGACCTGAAACAGCCTGGCGGTGAAACCGTCCTGATCCTGCGGACTGACGGCGCCTTGGTAGAAATGCAGCGACCCATACGCTTCGTTCCCCTTGTCCATCACATGCAGGAACAAGGGCGAGGAGCGGCGGCGCCATTCCTGGGGCGGCAAAGTCACCACTTCGGGCGGCCAGGGCAGCGCGGCGGTGGTATCGGGGCCGGCCATCCTTTCCGCCCGCTCGCGCGCCGTACCCATGGAATAATAGTTGAACACGGCGGGAATCTTGTTGGGGTAATCGGGCGCCTCGATACCAGGCCGCACGCAATGCGGCGCCCAGAAATGCAAAGTGGGAATACGCAAGGCCAGCGCCGTGTCATATTCCGCCCGGATACCGCGCATGACGGTTTCGAAATCCGCACCCGTGGGCGCGGCGATCTCCACCGCATCGGCGCAAAACATCAGGCCGACCATGTTCGACAATTCCAACGAGGTTCGCTTGTCTCCCAGCACGCGGATGGGAAAACGCTCGAACCCCGACCAGCGCGCAATGGCGATGGAGAAGATGGTCAGATAGATCAGGAAGGGCGTCACTTTCCACTCCTCCGCGCGCAGGCGAATCTTGTCCGCCACGCGGCTGGGAATGGTGAAGTCGCGCACCATGCGAATGCCGTTGCCCCACAGCAGGGGCGCGCCATCGGAAGGCGCCTTGATGGTGGGCTGGGCCCGATACCAATCCCGCCAGTGCCCGATCAACTGTTCGCCTTGCGGGCCGGCGAGAAATGCCCGCTCCGCCAGGGAACAATCATTGTAAGACACCGCCGATACGGCGCGCGGCGCGCCATGTTCCAGGATATCGCGGATTTCGTCGATGACGATATTGCGGGTACCGCCATCGGCTATCATATGCGCACAGGATATTGCGCCCAGACTTTCGCCGCCCGGCAAAGCGAACACCTTGGCCCGGGTCAGCCATTCGCCTTCAATCAGGTTCACCAGAGCGCAGAACGCCTGCGCGCGCTGGAAGGCGGTTTGGGCCGCGCTTTGCGGACCGAGATGGCGCAAATCCTCCTGTTCGATCATGAAGGAATCAGCAGAATTCAGAACGGCCAGCAAGGTGCCATCGCGCGCCTCGAACCGGACACGCAAGGCGTCATAGCGGGCGATCACCTGCCGGATGGCGGCGGTGACAGAGGGCGCGTCATGGCTGAATTTGTCCATCATAGGGATATTCAGCGCGACGGGATGGCCTTCCGGCCCGTCGCGGAAAGTCGCCCGCCACATTTCCTGCGCCACCGACGGGGTCAGGGGCCCTGCCAGGGCCGGGGCGCCGCGCAACGCCTTGGCGGCGTTGCGGGTCCGCAGATGGTCCACGATTTCAGCACGCCGCGCGCGCAATTGCGCCTTATCGGCTTCGGTCAGCGCGTCCTTGGGTGAGCGATAGCGAATTTCGTCATTCGCCAGGGACAGGATAATCCCCCGGCTTTCCAGCCCGGCAATCAGCATAGCGATGGTCATGGGCGTTGATAGCATTGGGCAGAGCCGGGCGCGCGGACTTTATAACGGAGACCAAATGGGACCGATGAACCGCGCATGGCGGAAACGCCCGAATATCCCCGGGGATTGTACCATTATCGCACTGGGCTGGAAATCGGGCGGCTAAAGCAGCGCGCCGGGAATAGCGGCGATCTGGCTTTCCCAGCTTTCCTCATCCTGAGTGCGACGCGGCGTATAGCGGCACAGGCCCATTATGAAAGACGGTTCGTTGTTGTCGTTGGCCAGCGGCACATACAGATGTTCGGCATCGAGATATTCGCGGCCATTGATATGGACACGCCCCAGAAAGCGCAGCGGTTGACCGCCGTCCAAGACCATGTCACCGCATTCGATCCAACGGGGCAGAAATTCGGGCGGCACACTTTCTTCCAAGGCCTTGCCGGTGTTGTGCCCCAAAACTTCAGTCAGGCCGGTGCCGATCAACCGCCAACTGTAGTGAGAAGGCTGGGCACCGTCTCGCTGGAAGATAACGATGTTGCGCAGAAAATCCTTGAGATCTCGCGGCGTCAATTCTGACCGGGCCGGCATCGAACGTGTCCCCGCCTTCGTGTGCCAGAGCGTCAAAAATTCCTTATAGACCGGATCGCTGAATGTGAGAGTGGGATCACAAAAGTGATGCCACTTTTGTTCCGCGGCCTTACGGTTGAGCGCTTGGGCTGCAGCCAGAACATCCATGCCCCGGAGGTTGGCTAAAAATCATAAACAGCCGGTAAAGCATTGTTCATTCGCTATGTACCCCTTAGGACACCTGATCGAACGGCATAGGCTGCAATCTGCTGTTGAATCAGGTCTTTTTCCAACAACCGCCCGCCGCCTTCCGAAACGCTCCGTGTTTCTGCGTATAGCGGCGGTAAACAGTAAATTCTAGGTAAAGGCGGCGAAGGATCCGGAAGGCTGTCCAATGAAACTGCTCGCGCATTCACCTTACGAATCGATTCTTCCGCCAACCGAATCGATTCGGTCTCAAATGTCGTTTATCTCGGCGTCCGAAGCACTTAAGGTTTCGGATATGTTAAAGACGTTGCGTACAGGCATGCCTCAGCCTCAGAAAAGACTGGCAAGTGAGGAGTCAGCGCGAGCCGGTAAGCATCGGCTGGATGAGATGAACCCCGCCAGGGTTGCCAAGCATCTGGTGATGTTCCAACCGACCGAACAGGGCGTGGCGGATATTCTCGCCCAAGCCCGGCTTAGCATTCCGGGCATCGCCGAGACGGAAGAAGTCCTCAAGGTTGTGCGCTTTAATCCGATATGCATCCTAGGGTTGTGCCGTAAATCGAAATTCAACTCTGTTGCGCCGGTGGCGGAAGGGTTCATTGGCATCCTTCCTCTGAATGCATTGGGTCTGCAGATTTTGGCATTGGGTTCTTTTGACGCCAGCAATCCCGACACTCGGCTTCTGGCGAAGCCGGATGAACGCCCGGCCGGCCTTTATATGTGGGCGGTCTTCGCTCCAGGACCTCTGGCTGCGGGCATGGCGCTGTTGATGGAGAAAATCTCATCGCCGCAATATGCCGGCGTCAATCTCTATTCCCGGCCAAACACAGAAGCGGGGCGCAAATACAATGAAGTCCTGGGAGCGACCGAGGGCGTCACGATCGACGGCATACACGCCCCGCACGTGTGGATGTTTCCCCGCGCGCCGCAAGCACCTTTGTATGACAGTTATGTGCCGGGCGCTGCACCGGGTGAAATCGGTGTGACTATCGCGCGCAACTTCGAAGACCTTGGCCGGGTCATTGCCATGCGCAGCGCCGTTTATATCGGCGAGCAGGAGTGCCCCTATGACGAGGAGTATGACGGCAACGACTTGGCCGCCACCCATCTGCTGGTGTATGTCGGCGACGAGCCTGCCGGCTGCCTACGGGTGCGCTTCTTTGCCGATTTCGCCAAGATCGAACGCCTGGTGGTCCGCAAGGAATTCCGCAAGACCCGCGCGGCGTTTCATGTGGTGCGTGCCGGATTCAAGCTTTGCCAAGCAAAGGGTTACCGCCGCGTCTACGGTCATTCCCAGACCCGCTTGGTTAATTTCTGGGGCCGCTTCGGCTTCCGCGTGATGGAAGGCCGCGAGAAATTCGTGTTTTCGGACTTCGACTATGTTGAAATCGTCGCCGACATCGAGCCAGACGCCGACGCAGTCCGGATCGGCTGCGATCCCTATGTCATCATCCGCCCCGAAGGTCGCTGGCACAAACCGGGGATACTGGAAAAATCGGCCTCTCGCGCCGTCACCAACCCCTCCATCGTCCAGAAGCGATAATTCGTCAATTTTTAATAGGCATAAGAACTGGCGTTCGCGACCTGTAGTTGCTAAAGGGGCCCTGCTAAATGGCTTGCCGCCTTCCCGGGTTGAGCGTTTCGGGCGTCGCGCGTTTTGCGGTGTTACGACGGCTTTCGCGCTGAGGAATGGAATGGAGTTTCGCAGTCTGGTCGCGTCCCTCCCCGGGAAAAAAGGCGCGGTCCATACCTACCATCGAGGCCAGTCCGCCCGCTATTCTTACACGGCCTTGCACGGCGATGTGATCCGCGCATGCGATGACTTGCGCGCCTGGGGCGTGGGCGCCGGCATGCGCGTGGCTATTTATGCCCCCAATTCCTATCACTGGCTGGTCTATGATCTGGCGCTGATCGAACTGCATGCGGTCTCGGTGCCCTTCACCGACGATTTCGCCGGCAAGGTCGATCAGGCCTTGCTGGATCGGTACGGCATCGCCTTGCTGTTGATCGCCAAAAAAGACGCCCGCCTGTTCCCGCAAAAACCGGCCCATGTCGCCTTCATCGATGCGGCTAACGATAATATCCGTGCCTTGGAACGCCCGCCATCGGGCGACGCGGACATCGCCGACCAGCACAGCCTGGCCTTTTCCTCGGGCTCCGCGGGCGGCCTCAAGGGCTTGGTGATCAGCCGCCGCGGCGTGGAAACCACGTTGCCGCCTGTTTTCAGCGCCATCGGCGCCCATGGCGGCGACCGGCTGATGCTGTTCCTGCCGATGTCGAATTTCCAGCAGCGCAACATGTGCTACAGCGCGCTGTGGTACGATCACGACCTGATCATCACCGACTATACCCAGCTTTTCGCGGCGATGACGGCGCTTAATCCCACCATCTTGGTCGCGCCGCCGGTGCTCTACCAAATGCTGCATGCCGAATATGAAAAATATCCCGGCTGGAAGAAATCGCTATGGTCGGTAGAGAGCTTGCTTTTGTCCCTGTTGCCCTCCGCTTCGCTGCGGCAAGGATTGGCCCGCATCCTGTTCCGGGATTTTTACAAGCAATTCGGTGGCAAAATCCGCTTGCTGGTGACGGGCATGGCGCCGATCCGGCGCACCCTGGGACAGTTTTTCGACCGGCTGCAACTGCCATTGTCGGAATCCTACGGCATGGTGGAAACCGGTTCGCTGACTTATCGTCCCCCAGGCTCCAAGCAATTCGGTTCGGTGGGAAAATTGCTTACCGGCGTGAAGGTATCCTTCGAGCCCGATGGCGAAATTATCGTCAGCCGCGAAAGCCCCCTGACCCTGCGTTATTTCCAGTGCGCCGAGGGCGAAAATGAGCGCACCTTCGTGGGCGCCGGGCGCATCGCCACGGGCGACCTGGGCAAGCTGGACGCGGACGGCAATCTTTATCTGCTGGGCCGCAAGAAGGAACTGCTGGTCACCGGCGGCGGCGTGAAAGTGCATCCGGAGGTGATCGAGCAGGAATTGAACAATTGCCCGGACGTGGCGCATTCGGTCTTTTTCCTGCGGCCCAATGCCGCGCACCTGACCTGCGTGATCGACCTGGTGGCGCCCGGCGGCGAGGAGGCGCGCGCGCGCGCGACCAAATTCGCCAACAGCCTGCCCTCGACCAGAAAGGCGTCTCAATTCGTGGAAGTGATCTTCTCCGACGAACCCTTCACCACCCAAAACGGCATGTTGCGGCCCAACATGAAGATCGATCGCAAGGCGATCGGCGCCCGCTATCTGCAGGCGGCCCAAACCGGCTAACCGACAAGTCCGGCTAATCGGCAAGTGGCGGAGGATCGTGCGGCTGGGCCTTGCGGCACAGCCATACGATGACGATGGCCGCCAGGCACAGCCAGGCCGAGACGGTGAAGATGTCCACCGATGCCAGCAGATAGGCCTGCCCGACCATGCCACGCGCCACCACCGCCTTGGCCGGCAATTCCGGCAAGCCCATGTCGCGCATGGACAGCAACAGATTGTTGAGCGCCGGCATATAGCCCGACATCAGGTCCGCCATCTGGCTTTGATGGACGGCCTCCCTGCGATCCCAGAAGGTGGTGACCAGCGAGACCGAGAATCCGGCGGCGATGATGCGCGCGAAATTCGACAGGCCCGACGCCGAGGGAATGCGCTCTGCCGGCACCCCGTCCAGCAGAATGCTGAGCGTGGCAATGAAGAAGCAACCCACCGAAATTCCCTGCACCATCAACGGCCAGGCGATGGCCATGAAGCTGGCATCGGCGGTCAGGCTGGCGCGCATATAGTAGGATACCGCCGAAGCCGCGAAAGCAACGGTCGCGATCCACCTTGCGTCATAGCGCGCCATCAGGCGGGCGGCCAGCGGGGTTATCAGGACCGCGATCGCGCCGGTGGGCGCCGATACCAGCCCCGCCCAGGTCGCGGTATAGCCCAACTGGGTCTGCAGCCAGAGCGGTATCAGCAGCATATTGGCCAGGAACACGCCATTGCCCAGACAGAAGACGATGGTGCCCAGGGTGAAGTTGCGGCTGCGGAACAAGGACAGATCGACAATGGGATGCTCTTCGGTCAGCTCCCACAACAGGAAGGCGCCGAAGCCCAGCAGCGATATCAGCGCCAACACGATAATTTGGGTGGACTCAAACCAGTCGGCATTCTTGCCGGTATCCAGCATCACCTGCAGCGCGCCCGCCCAGATCATCAGCAGTCCGAGTCCCACCATGTCGATGGGCAGTTTGCTGGTGGCGGTTTCCCGGCCCTGAAGGCCGCCGCAGCACAGCAATATCACCATCAGCCCCACCGGGACATTGATCAGGAATATCCAGCCCCAATGCCAGGAATCCGAAATATAGCCGCCCAGAATGGGGCCGCAGATCGGCGCCACCAATGTGGTGATGGACAATATCGCCAGGGCGGTGGTGCGCTTTTGGCGCGGAAAAATGGACAGCAGCAAGGCCTGGGTCCCGGGAAAGATGGGACCCGACAACGCCCCTTGCAGGGTGCGGAAAAACACCAGCGACTCCAGGCTCCAGGCCAGCCCGCAAAGCAGCGAGGCGATGGTGAAGCCCAGCATCGACAACAGGAACACCCGCACCACGCCATAACGGTTCATCAGCCAGCCGGTGATGGGGACGCAGATGCCGTTGGCGACGACGAAAGAGGTGATGATCCAGGTTGACTGGTCTGTGGAGGCGCCCAAATCGCCGGCAATGGTGGGCAAAGAGACATTGGCGATGGTGATGTCCAGCACCTGGGTGAAGGCGCCCATCGCCAGCGCGAAGGCGGTCACCGCCAGGGCGAGACCCTTGAGCGGCGCCGGCGCTATTTCACCCCTCGCGCTCACCGCGCCGGCGCGGTGTTGGCGGCCAGGATTTTCTTGATCAGCGCATCGACTTTCGTGCTGACATCTTCACCGGTATTGGCGCGCATCACGCCCGCGGGCGGCGCATTGGCGACGCGCGGGCCGGATTGATCGCGGATATCGGCCTCGGCGCTGACGCTGAGCCCGATCCGCAGGGGGTTTTTGTCCAGCTCGGCGGGATCGAGCGCGATACGCACCGGCACGCGCTGGACGATCTTGATCCAGTTGCCGCTCGCATTCTGCGGCGGGAGCACGGCGAAGGCGCTGCCCGAGCCGGCGCCCAGTCCGGCGATTTTGCCGTGATAGACGACCTTGCCGCCATAGATATCGGTG
>DATEIA010000197.1:0-3951 GCA_035279305.1 Rhizomicrobium sp. | reverse complement strand
TCAGCTATCTGTTCCTTGGGCCAATGAAGGTGGATTCCCTGTCGGGCACCATTCCCGAATCGGTTTTCATGTTCTTCCAGATGACATTCGCGATCATCACACCGGCGCTGATCGCGGGCGCTTTCGCCGATCGCATGAAGTTTTCGGCCTTCCTGTGGTTCATGGGCCTGTGGTTGATCTTCGTCTATTGCCCCATCGCCCATATGGTGTGGGGCGGCGGCCTGCTGTTCACCATGGGCGCGCTGGACTATGCCGGCGGCTCGGTGGTGCATCTCAATGCCGGCACCGCGGCGCTGGTCACCTGTCTGGTTCTGGGCAAGCGCATCGGTTACGGAGCTGAGAATATGTCGCCGCACAATCTGGTCCTGTCGGTGACCGGCGCCTGCCTATTGTGGGTCGGCTGGTTCGGCTTCAATGCGGGCTCGGCGGTGACGGCGGGTTTCAATGCCGGCATGGCCGCCGCCGCCACTCAGATCGCCGCCGCCGCCGCCGCGCTGGCCTGGATGGTCGCGGAATGGATGATCGCCAAGAAACCGTCGGTGCTGGGCATGATTTCCGGCGCGGTGGCGGGGCTGGTGGCGATTACGCCGGCGTCCGGTTTCGTCGATCCCGTCGGGGCTTTGATCATCGGCCTAACGGCTGGCGTGGTCTGCTATGTCGCGGCAGTATGGGTGAAGAAATCGCTCGGCTATGACGACAGCCTGGACGCCTGGGGCGTGCATGGCGTGGGCGGGGCACTGGGCGCCATCCTCACCGGCGTCTTCGCCAAAAGCTCGATCAACAGCGCGGGCAAGGGCTGGCTGGCGGACGGCAACTTCCATCAGATGCTGATCCAGTTCTATGACGTGGGCATCACCTTTGCGTATTGCGGCGTCGTTACCTTCCTGATCCTCAAGGCCGTGGACCTGATCGTGGGCCTCAGGGTACCGCCAGAAGTCGAAGTTGAGGGCCTGGACATCAACCTACACGGTGAGACTGTTCACAACTGAGCTTATTCTCCCTGAAGACCTTGGGCGTCCTCAAAAGAGGGCGCCCATTTTCTTTGTGTGGCTGTTTTATATTTGAACTCCCATCCGTCGCAGCTCAGGTTTGCTCCGCAAACACTTCGCTGCGACACCTTCCCCCTTCCTGGTGCTTCGCACCGAAGGGAGAAGGAAGCTGTCGGATGCTGCGGGTCGCGCCGCGGAAATGCGGCGCTCGAGCCTTTGCGCCTCTTTCTTTTTTGGGCCCTGAACCCCTAAATTGCCGGCAATTTCGGTGGAGATTCGCGTGTCTTTTGCTGGCCGCCTTGCCGCTTTGCCGCCGGGTCCATTTGCCCGATTGGCGACGCTTTTGGGCGATACCAAGCCGGGCAAGGAGCCGATCAGCCTGGCGGTCGGCGACCCCT
Organism: Rhizomicrobium sp.; assembly: GCA_035279305.1. Classification (GTDB taxonomy): domain Bacteria; phylum Pseudomonadota; class Alphaproteobacteria; order Micropepsales; family Micropepsaceae; genus Rhizomicrobium. The sequence continues at coordinate 2,564 of DATEIA010000197.1, read as the reverse complement.
CCGGCACGGTGCCCGATTTTGTGAAGGATGCGCTGGCCAAGGGCGCTGCCGGGTTCGGCAAATATCCCGCCATCATCGGCACCGAGGATTGGCGTCAGGCCGCCGCTTCATGGCTCAACCGCCGCTTCGCCCTAAACGGCGCGATCGATGCGGAGAAGAATCTTCTTCCCCTCAACGGCACGCGCGAAGGCCTGTTCTCGGTGTTGTTTCCCATCATGCCGGAAAGCAAGGCGGGCAAGCCGCCCATCGTGGCAATGCCCAATCCCTTCTATCAATGCTATGCGGCGGCGGCACTGGGATCGGGCGCGGAGCCGCTCTATGTCGCCGCGACGAAAGCGAATGGTTTCCTGCCCGATTTCGCGCAGCTGCCGGAAGAAACGCTGGAGCGGCTGGCCGCCGTCTATATCTGCTCGCCTTCCAATCCCGAAGGCGCGGTGGCGGATCAGACCTATTGGACAACGCTGTTCCGGCTGGCTGACCGTTATGACTTCGTCGTCCTGGCGGACGAATGTTATGCCGACATCTGGTTCGACAAGGAGCCGGTCTGCGCCTTGCCCTCGCGTCTGGCGCAGACGGACAGCTTCTCCCGGCTGCTCACTTTTCATTCTCTTTCGAAACGCTCCGGCCTGCCGGGACTGCGCTCCGGCCTGGTGGCGGGCGATGCTGCCTTGGTCGGAAAATTCCGCGCCTTCCGCAATGTCGCCGGACCGACCGTGCCCATGCCGCTCTTGGCGGCCAGCGCCGCCTGCTGGCGTGACGAAGCCCATGTCGCCGCCAACCGTGCTGCCTATCAGGAGAAGATGGCCGCCGCCGAGCGGATATTGGGAAACCGGATGACCCGGCCAGGCGGCGGATTCTTCCTCTGGCTCGACGTCGGCCATGGCGAGGATTTCGCCCGCCGGGCGTGGATACAACAAGGGGTCCGGGTTCTGCCCGGGGCCTATATGGGGCGAGAAATTCTGGCAGGAAAAACCCAGTCAAACCCTGGCTTTTCCTATGTCCGGGTGGCGCTTGTTAACGACTTGTCAACCATTATGACCGCACTCGAAAGATTGCGGGAAATTCTGGATTAAGCCATGGCACAAGGCAGCAGGATGATCGGCGGCGTCTATCATCCACGGGCACGCGGCGGCGTGATGAGCGACGTCCTGACCGACGCCAAGCATGCCATGAACCGGTTGATGCGCATCCTGGCGCTGCGGGGCGCAGGCCTGACCTTGTTGCTGGCGGCGACCGCGGCGCTGCTCGCCCTCCTCAGCTATTCCGCCGACGATGCCAGCTTGAACAATGCCAATTTGCGCGACGCCGGCAACTGGCTGGGTCCGTTGGGCGCCGTCGCAGCCGATATCCTGCTGCAGGTCTTTGGCTGGGCGGCGCTGGCGTTCCTAGCGCCCCTATTTGTCTGGGGCGCGCGCGCGTTGCGCGGACGTTCGATCAAATATGCCATGTGGCGTCTGCTGGCCTGGCCGCTCGGCACCCTGACGCTGGCCGCAGGCCTGGGTCTGTTGCCGTCGCTGGCCGGCTTGCCGGCCGGCACGGGCGGCATGATCGGGATCGCCGCCACCGGCCTTAGCGCCCATACCGCGCAGGTTTGGCAGACACCGGCTTTGGCCTGGGCCGTACCGCTTGGCCTTTTGGTCCTGGGCCTGCCGCTGGCCTTCCTGGCCACCGGTCTGCGCTTTGCGCCCATCGCGCGCGGCGTCATACGCATTCCGGCGGGCGCGGCCTGGCTGGTCCAGCGGATCAAAAAACCGCAGATCAGCTTCGGGCATCATGACGACGAAGACGATCATGCCTACGAAGACGATGACGAAGGCGCCTATCATCTGGGCGAAGACGGGGATTCGCCCGGCGCGCTGAGGCCCGAACCCATCGCGGCGACGCGCCTGGCCGAGCGCCAGAGCAACCGGGTGCGGCGCGATGCGCGGATGGCCCAGCCCGCCAAGCGCGCCGACAAGCAGCCGGCGCTGAATCTGGCATCGGGCGACTATCAATTGCCGGCGCTGGGCCTTTTGACCGAAGCCCCCCCGGTCAAGAACACGCACACCTTGTCCGACGAGGCGCTAGAGGAAAATGCCCGCATGCTGGAAGCGGTGCTGACCGACTTCGGGGTCAAGGGCCGCATCACCGCCGTGCGCCCCGGTCCGGTGGTCACGCTGTATGAATTCGAGCCCGCCGCCGGGGTCAAATCCAGCCGGGTGATCTCGCTGTCCGACGATGTGGCGCGTTCCATGAGCGCGGTGGCGGCGCGTATCGCCACCATTTCGGGCCGCAATGTGATCGGCATCGAGCTGCCCAACCAGTTCCGCGAGACCGTCTATCTGCGCGAGATGTTCGCCAGCGGCGATTATGAAAAGGCCCGCGCGCCGCTGACCTTGGCGCTGGGCAAGACCATTGGCGGCGAGCCGGTGATGGCGGACCTAGCCAAGATGCCCCACTTGCTGGTGGCGGGCACCACCGGCTCGGGCAAGTCGGTCGGGCTCAACACCATGATCCTGTCGCTGCTCTATCGCATGTCGCCGCAGCAATGCCGGCTGATCATGATCGACCCCAAGATGCTGGAA
>DATEIA010000196.1:0-14601 GCA_035279305.1 Rhizomicrobium sp. | reverse complement strand
ACGCTTTCGGAGGTGAACAGATAGTCGGAACGCGCCATGCTGCTGATCCCTAATCGTTGGAGCGCGCCCTCTTTACAGGGTTTGGCGGGGGGGTCAACAGGATATGTCAATTTTCGCATATCCTTTGAACGGGCTAGATTGGACGGCTTCCAAAACTTCAGGAAAATGGCCGGGCTGACCGTCATACCGCTTGAGACCGGCGATCCGCTGGAACTGGTCCGCCGCCATCCCGAACGGGCACGGGCCATGGCGTTTGCCGCCACCGATACATTCGGCGCCGCCTCGCGCCTGGCTGCTGCGCCAGAACAATCGCTACCTGCCGGAAATCGACGCCATGGCGGCCATCCTGGGCATACGAGGTGTCCATGCCCTGAATGTTTGCTTTGAATGGGGATGCACCGGCGGAATCTGGCCATCGCCGGACGGCCCGGTGCTGCGCCGCGTGCTGGATTGGCCGTTTCCGAAATTGGGCGAAAGCCTGGTGGTGGCGCACCAGCCGCAAGAGCAGTTCTTCAATATCGGCTGGCCTGGCTTGGCGGGGCTGTTCCAAGGCCTGGCGCCCGGACGGTTCACGGCCGCGATCCATCAGGCGCCGATGCGCCGCCATGGGCGCGGATATGTCGGCGACTGGTTCACCAACCGCGTGGCGGCGGGCCGCGGCAAGGGCCTGCCGCCGGCGCATTTGCTGCGCAGCATTTTCGAGACGGCCCCAGACTATGCCGCGGCAAAAAAACTGTTGTGCGAGACGGTGGTGGCGGTGCCCGCCATCTTTCTGCTGGCCGGCACACAGGGTGGCGAGGGCTGCGTGATCGAGCGCCTGGAAGAAAGCTGTGCCGTGCGCGAGATGGGCGATGGCGCGGTCTGTGCCTCCAATCATTTTGAGGCGCTGACCGGGGCGTGGCGGCCTCGGCCCATCGACAGCGCGGGCCGCGCCGTCTGCGCCCGCGGGCTTGAACCTATGGGAACAATCGATGATTTCAGCTGGTTCAAGGCACCGATCGCCAATGTCAACAGCCGGCTGGTGTTCACGGCCTCGGCGCAACGGGGTGCGCTGAGCCTGATGGGCACGCGCGGCCCGCAGCCGACAACGCAAATCTTCCGTCTGAACTAAAAACCGGGCAATGCCACGCCAACCCAAAAGCAGCCGACCAACCTCGCTACGTCCGCAAAGAAGACGTCCGCCCTCGCACGCAATTGTGACCCGCGTTCTGCGAGCATGGCTGCAACTTCTCGCCGACGCGCAATCAACTCCATGATTGCATCGAAGAGTGACTCCTCGTCAATCTTTTGCACGTCTTTAACAAAGTGCCCTAATCCGAATAGTTCAAAAAAACCCGCCGACTTAATGTCGTATGCCAAGGACAGGGACGGCACTCCGACAGACATCGCCAAGATTGTTGAATGCATCATGGAACCAACGTGAATATCGAGTTTCTGGTATCCAGCAATCAGTTGATCTACGCTTCCTCCAACAACTTGGAGCTTTAATCCTCTGGTTCGTATGGCTGCGACTATCCCTTTCGAGGAATCCGCATGACAAAAATAATGAAACCGGCAAGGAATAGTTCGCTGAAGGCGTTCGAGAACACGAACGAGAATTATCAGTGAGCGTTCGCTCAGTTTTGATGCAAAAGTTCCGTGAAACGATAGATTTATTCCGATGTCCAGAACTCCATCATCTGTTTTTTCGATTTTGGAGTCGGGGTTTGCCAGCAAGAACCCTGGATCGACTATGACTTGCGGGCTTCGTGCGCCGGCAAGCTCAATAGCTTTTCGTGTTGTTTCATCCCGCACCGAGCAAAGCGCGAGCCGATCAATAAATTGCCGAATTTTCGCGGTTTCGCCGGGGTCGAACGAGAAATCGATAGCGGTTGATTCATGAATAAGCTGGTTTAAACCTATCGAGGTGGCGACGACGGGGCACTTTGCTTTTTCCAACGCCCGAATATCGTCAATAACTCGCTTAGGAAGCTTGTTGGCTTGGTCGGCAAAAAGGTATCCGCCGCCTGCAATTACGATAAGATCGAAGTCCCTCGGCAGCTCGGCAACAAAATTCGTTGTCAGCTTGCCCCACGTCAATTCGTGGAATTCCAGCTTTCGATTCCCGAAAGCTTTCTCCAACGCATGTGACACTCCCATGCGGACTGCGATATCGCCAAAATTACTATTTCGAATGTCCTTGAACATCCAGAACTTCGCCTTCCATTGACCAGTCAGTTTCCAAAGGGCGAGATAAATCAAGCGCACGAGTCTGGTGCGTATCCATTGCCAACGGTTTCGATCAATGGGAATTTGCTGGTCGGTCGTAGTGATAAGAGTGTAAAGGAGAATTTTGACGGGCCGCCGCCGCCTCGAATTTGTATCTTCGGCAGATTCAATCGACATCTGGTTTCTCAACCTATTTGGAATAATGGTCAGGATACTTTAATTTCATCCAATTCCTAATTGCAGATGGACGGCGCGTCTTTGGCCAGGGCGCGGATATTGCTGATCAGCAACATCACAATAGGCTGAGGCCAGTTTTCGAAGCCACTGAAGCTGGCAGCCCGGTCCTGGGGCGGCATGACCGGACAGGCGGTGGTGCGCCCGCCCCGGGCGCCGCCACCGGCTGGATCGGGCATAAACATGACGGCGTCATATTTGACCGTGGTTTTGGTCGTGTTGGTGACGGTCAGCATCATGCCGGCCTCGCCCTCCATCTGCTGGAGATCAAAGCGTATGGCCGCCTTGGACGCTGGCGGCGGCAATTCCACTGGACCAAGCGGATCGCTGACCGAAGAAAGCACCGGATGCTCCAGTCTTTCGTCATCGGTTGCATAAGAGAGCGTGACACTTTCGCCCGCGAACAGGATCAGCGTTCCCTTATCGTCGAAATAAGGCAGAGGCCGTGTGCTGATGACGAAATTGCTCTTGTCCGGCATCCGCAATGACAGCGGCCGCGAAGCCTTGCGGCATGTCACTTTGGCGCACAAAGCCGCACGCTCTTTGGCCGCCGCGGCTTCGTCCACGGGGGACGCCTGGACCGCTGCCTGGGCTGCCGGCAGGCCCAGAGCCAACAAAAGTACCGGCAGAACCAGGATTTTTCGCATTGTCCCCTCCCCCGACAGCCGCCTTTAACCCTTCGACGACATTGCCTGAATAGGATAATAGGGTGTCCGCAAATCAGCCGAAAGCCCGCAATGCGCACCGCCACCGTCGAACGCAAGACCCGCGAGACCGAAATTGCCGTCTCCCTGGACCTGGACGGGACGGGCAATGCCGACATCGATACCGGCATCGGCTTTCTGGATCACATGCTGGAAAGCTTTGCCCGCCACTCCATGATCGATTTGAAGGTGCGCGCCGCCGGCGACCTGCATGTCGATTATCATCACACCACCGAGGACACCGCCATCGTCATCGGCAGTGCGGTGAAGCAGGCGCTGGGCGATTTTTCCGGCATCACCCGTTTCGGCTCGGCCCTGATCCCGATGGACGAGGCCCTGACGCGGGTGGCGATCGACCTTTCCAACCGGCCTTACCTGATCTGGCATGTGAAAATTCCCAAGCCCAAGCTGGGGGAGATGGACACCGAACTGTTCAAGGAATGGTTCCAGGCCTTTGCCCAGAATGCCGGGGTATGCCTGCACATCGAAAATCTGTATGCCGACAACAGCCACCATATCGTCGAAACCTGCTTCAAGGGTCTCGCCCGGTCATTGCGGCAAGCGATCACGCCCGACGAGAGATTGGACGGCGCGTCGCCTTCCTCCAAGGGCAGTCTCTAATTAAACTCGCCGGATGATCAGTTCCTCCACCGCCGCCGAGGTTGCGCGCGGGGTGAGCCGCCTTCTGCTGGAGGATGGCTACGCACCCATCCTGGAATTCACCCTGCCCAATGGGCGGCGGCTGGATGTTGCCGCCATCGGTCCCGGCGGCGAGATACTGGGGGTGGAGATCAAGGTGGCGCTGGCCGATTTGCGCGGCGACAACAAATGGCCGGAGTATCTGGATTATTGCGACCTATTCTATTTCGCCATTCCGCCGGATTTTCCCGATGAGCAAGTGCCGCAGCAAACCGGGCTGATCGTGGCCGACCGCTATGGCGGCTCTATCGTCAAGGAAGCGCAAGCACAGTCGCTGCATGCCAGCCGCCGCAAGGCGGTCACCGTCAGTTTCGCGCGCTGCGCGGCGGAGCGGCTGTCGCGTACGCTGGAAAACATCGTGGTGGCACAAACCCCCAACTTGGTAACGCCGGATGTTGACCAAAGCTGAAGCCCGAAAACTCTTGCTGTCCGTCAAGGGCGTGTCGGAAGGACCCTATTTCGGCAGGCCGTCGGTGTTTTACGGCGAAAGCTTTGTCGGACGGGTGCACGACAGGGAAGAGGCGGGGGCGCTGCGCGTGGGCACTATCGAGATGCGTGACGTGATGCTGGAAGCCGAGCCGAAGCTGTTCTACATCACCGATCACTACAAGCCCTGGCCCATGCTGCTGGTGCGGCTCAAGACACTCGACCGGGTTACGCTAAAACAGTTGGTGCTGGCGCGCATCGGGGAGATAGAAGCCAAACAGAAGAAGAAAAAGCACGGTGGGCCCGTCAAAAAGCCCACGGCCAAAAAACCGGCGAAGAAGAAAACGAACCGCTGACAGGCTTAACGCGGACTGCGTTTCGCCAATATCCGCTGCTGGGAGCGTCGGCCCAGCCGAGCGCAGCGAGGCGTTAGGCCGCGCGACCCAAAATTAACGGGGGCTTCTCTTAGCCAGAATACGCTGCAAGGTGCGGCGATGCATGTTCAACCGCCGCGCCGTCTCGGACACATTGTGCCCGCATAATTCATAGACCCGCTGAATATGCTCCCAGCGCACCCGGTCGGCCGACATGGGATTTTCCGGCGGCTTGGGCTTGGAACCCGGCACCGCCATCAGCGCCGCCAGAATGTCGTCGGCATCGGCAGGCTTGGGCAGGTAGTCGATGGCGCCGTATTTCACCGCGGCCACGGCGGTGGCGATATTGCCGAAACCCGTCAGCACCACCACTCGGCTTTCGGGGCGGATGGTGTGCAAGGTTTCCACCACATCCAAGCCATTGCCATCGTCCAGCTTAAGATCGACCACGGCGTAGGCGGGCGGGGCTTCCTTGGCGCGGGCCTTGCCCTCGGCCACCGATTCCGCCTGGGCAACGGTGAAACCGCGCGCTTCCATGGCCCTGGCCAGGCGCTCGCGCAGTGGGCGGTCATCTTCCACCAGCAGCAGAGTTTTGTCGTCGGAGGTCATTCTGGAGGGGCCTTTAGTACCCTTTTGCAAACCCGTCAAATTCAAAGACCGGCCTTAATCCGGCTCGGATTGGGCGGGGGGCTGGGGTCCGTCGATCACCCCGCGGGGCCAACGCATGGAAACCAATGCCCCGCCGTCAGGCGGATTCTCGGCGTTAACCAGGCCTCCGGTCTGTTCCAGCAGGATCTTGGCGATGAAAAAGCCCAGCCCCATGCCCTCATGCTGGTTCAAGGGACCTTGCGGGCCGATGTCGGTTTCGCCCAGCGCATGATGGCCGGGCCGTGAGGTGATGTAGGGCTCGCCCAGCGCCTCGAAAATTTCCGGCGCAAAGCCCGGCCCATCATCGACCACCGAGATATGGAGGAACTGTTCGTCCCATCCGGCGTTCACCGCCACCAGCGATTGGGCGAAGTCGGCGGCGTTTTCGATGATATTGCCAATTCCGTGCAGCAGTTCGGGGGCGCGCCAGACCTGCGGCTCATGACTGTCGCCTTCGGGCGGCGTTACGGTGACGCGAATATCCAGGTCCTCGCCGCGATGCGCGCTGGCGATATCGTCCAGGAACGCGCCCAGGGGAAGCCTGGCGGTGGCGCCCAGCAAGGTTTCCTCGGGATTGGCAAGGCGGGCAATGATGGCGCGGCAACGTTCGGCCTGCTCGCGCAGCAGGCGCACATCTTCCACTTCGGGGGAATTTTCCGGCAAAGAGCGTTCCAGCTCCCGCGCCACGACCGCGATGGTGCCCAGCGGCGTGCCCAATTCATGCGCCGCGGCGGTGGCCAACGCGCCCAGCGCCGCCAGCCGGTGTTCGCGCGCCAGCGCCAATTGCGTCGCCGCCAGGCCTGCCGACATACGCGCCGATTCCGATGCGATGCGCCAGGCATAGACCGACGTAAAGCCGATACCGATCACCAGCGCGGTCCAGATTCCCGCTTGATAGAGTTGCGGCAACAACAGGGCCTCGCCCTCCGGCCAAGGCAGCGGACGGTGCGCCACCGCGATCAGCGACACCGAAGCAAAGGCAATGCCGGCCAGGATCAGAACATTGCCCAGATTGAGCGTGGCGGCGGCGATCACCACCGGGGCCAGGAACATCAATGCAAACGGGTTGGCGATGCCGCCCGTGAGATACAGCAGCGCCGCCAATTGCAGCACATCGAAGGCCAGATAGAAGGTTGCTTCGCGATTGGTGAGGCGGTGGGCCGGGGCGTAGCGGACCGCCAGCACCACATTCAGCCCGGCGCTAACCGCGATGGCGACGGCGCAGTATAGAATCGGCAGGGAATAGCCCAGTGCGAAATAGACCAGGAACAAGGCCGCCGACTGGCCCGCCACCGCCAACCAGCGCAGGTTCGACAGGGTGCGAAGCCGAACCCGGCCGCCCGCGCCCGCGCCTTGCGCGAACCCCCTGACCATCTCCTTGCGCGCCAATGCCACTTCCCTCAAGCGAATGGAGGGATTAGAGCATGGCCGAGGACATGGAAAAAGCATGCTGCGCAACCGTCAGGCCTTGATCCCCTATCTGCTGCTGCTCGCCGCCCTGGCCGGCGGGCTGTTATGGCACCAGAGCGAGTTGGTGCCGGGACTCGGCAAGACTGTGATCACCGGCCGGGCCGATGTCGGCGGGCCGTTCCGGTTGGTCGATCACAATGGCAAGACGGTGACAGAAGCCGATTTCCGCGGCCGCTATATGCTGATCTATTTCGGCTACAGCTTTTGTCCCGATGTCTGTCCCACCACCCTGGCGGTGATGGCCCAGGCGCTGGAAAAGCTGGGCAGCAAATCCCAGCGCATTGTGCCCATCCTGATCACCATCGATCCCGAGCGCGATACGCCCCAGGTGCTGGCGGATTATGTCAAGGCCTTTGGACCCAGTTTTGTCGGCCTGACCGGTAGCGAGGCGGCGATCAAGGATGTGGAAAAGAAGTATCGCGTCTATGCCGTCAAGAAGCCTTTGGAAAAGGGCAACTATGGCGTCGATCATTCCTCGGTCCTGTATCTGATGGGACCGAACGGCAGGCTGGTGAATTTCTATGACGAGGCCGTCTCGCCCGACGATCTGGCGAAGGATCTGCGGCAGAAGACTTGAATTCACCGTTAATTGTCATGGCCCGCGAATGCGGGCCACCCAGGTGACGTCTGCGCTTTATTTTCAAGACCTGCGAGGATTTCAACTGGATGGCCCACACGGAGTTTACACTCCGGTCGCGCTTTGCACGAACCGGGGTGGTGGGCCATGGCCATTGGGTTAGAGTGCGGTCGGCAGCGGCAACCCGCTCTGGGCACAGGCCGCAATAAGCGTGTTGTGCATTAAACAAACAATCGTCATCGCGCCGACGCCGCCGGGCACCGGGGTGATGGCGCCGGCGACTTGCTTGGCGGCCTCATAATCGACATCGCCAACCAATTTATATTTGCCGTCGCCGGCATCGACCCGGTTGATGCCCACATCGATCACCACCGCCCCGGGCTTGACCCAATCGCCCTTGACGAACTCCGGCTTGCCGATAGCGGCGACCAGTATGTCGGCGCGCCGCGCCAAGCCGGGCAGATCGCGGGAGCGGGAATGGGCCATGGTGACGGTGGCATTGGCCGCCAGCAGCAATTGCGCGGCGGGCTTGCCGAATAACAGCGAGCGGCCGATCACCAGCGCCTCTTTGCCGGTGATATCGCCGGCATATTCCTTCAGCAGCAGCATCACGCCCGCCGGCGTGCAGCTCACCAGATGGGCACGGCCCGACAACAACAATCCCGCATTCTTGGGCGTCAGGGCGTCGACATCCTTGGCGGGATCGAGCGCATCCAGCACGGCATTTTCGTCCAGATGCCCAGGCAATGGCAGCTGCACCAAAATACCGTGGACCGATGCATCGGCCGACAGCGCCTTCACCCGGGACAGCAATTCATCCTGCGAAACATCGGCGGGCAGTTCGACATGCACCGACTTGAAGCCGATGGCCTCGGCGGTCTTGCGCTTGTTGCGGACATAGACTTCGGATGCGGGATCCTGGCCGACCAGGACCGTGGCCAGTCCCGGTTGCAGACCATGCTTGGATTTCAGGCCGGCGGTGGTGATGGCGATTTTCTCGCGCAGCTTCGCGGCACTGGCCTTACCGTCAATGATGGTGGCGGGCATGGACTACAACATGCCCAGGCGGCGATCGACCCATGGCAGGACGCTGTAAATGATCCAGCTAAGCAGCACCAGGACCACCAGCGGCGAAAGATCCAGCCCTCCGAAAACCGGAAGTATCCGACGGATTGGGCGGAACACCGGCTCGGTCAAGGCATAAAGCGCCCGTATCACCGAGCGTGCCAAGTTGTTGTGTTGGTTGATGACATTGAAGGCGGTCAGCCAGCTCATAATCACTGCCGCAATAACGACATACCAATAGAGGTTCAGCACTATCGCTATGAGGGCGAGTATGGGATTGTCCGGGTAGATCATTGTACCTATTTGCCAGCGGGAGAGCTTGGCCGCAAGCACTGGAACCCCTTGGCTGTCTTGACTGGCTGGGTGGGCGTCCCTAAAACCCCCGCTCGCCGCACGGGATATCCTGGGCGGCCCGGTTCGGGGCTGTAGCTCAGTTGGGAGAGCGCCTCGTTCGCAATGAGGAGGCCAGCGGTTCGATTCCGCTCAGCTCCACCAGCCTACGCTGCGCAGCAGTGGAGGCTGCCCTCCGAAGCCCGCAAGGGCGAAGGAGGGCCGAACCGATCCTCTCATCAGGCGCCCCGGCCTTCGCAGACCCTTCGGGTCCGCTCGGCGTTCGGGCGGCCAAAGGTCCACTGGACCTTTGGCTTATCGCCCTCACCGTTCGCAATGAGGAGGCCAGCGGTTCTATCCGGCCCTCGCCATTCGGCTCGGGCGTTCGTCCCTTTCGCATGTCCACTGGACATGCTCACGCGCCTTCGGCGCGCCGGTCCTCACCCGCTCAGCTCCACCATTCCTGCTGGAATGGGTTCCGAACCGATCCGCGCAGCTTCGGCTGGCACGCCCCTACTTGCCCGTATACGTCACCCGCCACACCACATTCGCCACATCGTCGGCGATCAGCAGGCTGCCGTCCTTGGCCACCGCCAAGCCGACTGGGCGGCCCCAAACCTTGGCCGGCTCGCCCGAATTGCCTATCCCGTTCCAGAAGCCGGTGGCGAAATTCTCGTAACCATTGACCGGCTTGCCGCCCGCAAAACGCACCCGCACCACCTTGTAGCCGGTGGGATTGCCGGCGTTCCAGGAACCATGCAGCGAAACAAAAGCGTCGTTCTTGTATGCGTCGGGAAAGTTCGAGCCGGCATAGAAAACAAGGCCGGTCGGCGCACTATGAGCGTGGAACAGCACATCCGGCGTGATGGTCGAAGCCACCTTGCCGCCGGGATCCTTGGCGCCCCAGACCGGAGCGGGATTTTTCCCGGTATAGGCATAAGGATAGCCGTAAAAACCGCCTTGCTTGACGCTGGTCAAATAATCCGGCGGCAGGTTGTCGCCCAGCCCGTCGCGCTCATTGGTGACGACATAGAGATTGTTGGTACCGGGTGCGAAGGCGATGCCCACCGGGTTGCGGATGCCGCTGGCGAATTCGCTCATACTGCCGTCGGCATTGATCTTGAACACCTGGGCGCCAGGCTTGAAGTCCGAGATATTGTCCCTGGACCCCAGCGCCAGATAGAGCCCGCCATCGGGGCCGAAGGCGATATTGCGCGTGATGTGCCCATTCTTGGGCGCCAGGTCCGCGACCTTGCTGGTGACTTTTTCCGGCTTACCCGCCGCGGTCTGGCCGTTGGCATAGGGGAAGCGCCAGATACCCCGCACATCGCCGACATAGAGATAGCCGGCGTGGAACGCCAAGCCGTGCGGATAGACAAAACCCGCCGACGCCGGCAGGAAGGTGAAGCGCTGATCCGCCTTGCCGTCATTGTCGGAGTCGCGCAGCACGGTAATCTTGCCGCCGCCACGGGCCTTATAATCGCCCGGGGGCTCGGCCAGGAAGATATCGCCATTGGGGGCCACCGCCATCCAGCGTGGGTCGCTGAGATTGTCGGCAAAAAGCGAGACCTGAAAACCCTTGGGAACTTTGGGCATGGCGCCCGCCGGGCGGGGAATGGTGAAAGACTTGTTCGCCACCGCAGGAGTGGCATAGGGCTTGGCCAGGCTGGCTGGCGAAATCTGGAACTTCTGGCCGGGATGGTCGGCCGCAAGACAGGCTCCGGCGGCCAACAAAGCCGTGGAAAAGGTAGAAATCATCAACCCCCGTTTGGTCATTTCTTGCTCCCGTTAAAATTCGATTTACCAATCCGGCGCTTACTGGCGCCATGACCCGCGCCGCGCTTCTTGCTTTTGCTGTGGCCGCCCTGGCTGCCATGCCCGGGCGAGCCGCGGAGCATGGCGAGAAAGCGCAAAAAGCGCCAGAGCATAAGACCACCCAGTCCGAGAGCTACATCATGGTGGACCCGATCTACACCACCATCGTGGCCGACAATCGCGTCGCCGGGATGCTGATGATCGGCGCCGGCCTGGACGTGCCCAACGCGCATTTGCGCGAGGAGGTCAACCGCTCCTTGCCGGTGCTGCGCGACGCCTATATCCGCAATCTGATGATCTTCACCGCCAATGTGGTGCGCACCGACACCCAGCCGGATGTCGCAATGATCGCCGACCGGTTGCAAGCGGTGACCGATCGCGCGCTGAAGAAAAAAGGCGCCAAGGTGCTTTTGGCGCAGGTCGCCATCCGGGTGACTTCCAAGTAACCCCCTCCTATGCGCCAACGCGCATGAGGGGGAGGTGGGTCTGAGGTCGCGTCAAGAGAGCTATGCCGCGCGCTTTAACGATAATAGGCTGCGGCGAGCATGGATTCTTCAAAGGCTCCAATGACCTGGTTGCGGTCCGTCAGTCTGTGGCTGGCGCCCGCACTGCTGCTGGCGGCCGGGGTGCTGGTCATCCTGTCCGACGGTTACAGCCTTCAATCCTGCTTGAGCAACCGGCTGTTCGATGCCTATCAGCGCCATGCCGCACGGCCCTTTGCCGACCTGCCGGGAATGCCGGTCCGGGTGCTGGAACTGCCCGTGCTGGACGAAGACCGGCTGGTCGAAATCACCCGCATCCTATCGGCCCAGGGCGTGCGCGCGCTGGTCCTGACTGCGCCTGTGGAGTCTGGCGCCTCGCCGCAGAGCCTGGCCGCCCGCCTGCCGCCGGGCAGCGATGTGGCGCGGGCTGCCTTGGCCAAGCTGCCGGAGCCGGGTCACGATTTGGCGGCAGCCATCGCCGAAACCAAGTCGATCCTGCCCGTCATGCTGGGGGTGGCCGGCCGCGCGCCGCATCTGAAGGCCCGCTTTGTCTATCGCGGCACGCAGAATCCTTTTGGACAGGTGCCCGGATTCGCCGCCGCCGCCGCGCCGCTCAGCCTGCTTCAGACCAATGCCGCGGGCGTGGCCGCCGCCAATCTGACGGCCGACAAGGATGGCATGCTTCGCCGCATGCCGATCGCGTTTCGCATGGGGGACATGCTGGTACCCAGCATGGCCGCGGAAGCCTTGCGCGTTCTGGGCGCCAAAGCCGATATCACCGTGATCAGCGACGAGCGCAATCCCCTGAGTTTTCTGTCCGGTGTCGGCATCGCCGGCCTGGAAACGGCAAATGGACCCCTGGCGACCGACGGCCAGGGACAGGCGCGCTTGCACTATGCGGCCGGCGCTTTGGATCGCATGCTCGATCCGCGCAGGCTGGTTGCGGGAATCAATCAAGGAGGGGCATTGAAAGACGCCATTGTGGTGATCGGCTTGAAAGGCGATGTGGTGAAAACCCCGCTCGGGCCTGCCAGTCCCGCCAGTGTGATCGGTGAAGCGATTGAGGATTTCGCGGCCAATACGGTGCTGGCGCGCCCCAGCTGGGCGCCGGTGGCGGAAGCGCTGCTACTGGCTGCCTTGGGCACCGCGACGATCCTGTTGCTGCGGTTTGGCCTGGGCTGGGCCGCGGGCTTGACGATGGCGGGCGCGGCGATGGCGGCGCTTGGTTCCTGGTATCTCTATGCCGCGCGGGGCCTGCTGCTGGACGCGGCGACACCGGCGCTGTTTCTGGGCCTGGTTTTCGCCGCCGGCGCGGCCGCTTGGCTCTATCGCGTGCATCTGGCGCGCACCGGATTGCGGATGGCCTTCGCGGACCGCCTGCCGCATTCGGTTCTCGAGACCCTGGCGCGCCGCCCGCAATTGCTGAAGCCGCAAGGGGAATGGCGCACCGTCACCTATATGGCCTGCGGGCTTGCGGCAAACCCCGGCAAGGATGCCGCCGCTTTCACCAGCCAGACCCAGACCATGCTGGCGCGCCTGATCGATCAGGTTGTGGCGCATGGCGGCAGTATCGAGCGGGCGGGCGGTGACGGCTTTTGCGCTTTCTGGAACGCGCCGCTGGACGATGTCGAGCATGAGCTGCATGCCTGTGAGGCCGCCAACGCCATGGCGCTCGCCATCGCGGAGGCCGCGCGCTACGAGCCGCCGGTGCTGATCGGTGTGGGCATCGCCACCGGCCCTGTGGTCGCGGGCGGCTTTGGCGGGCATGGTCATATGACCTATGGCGTCCAGGGTGACGCCGTGCTGCTGGCGCAAAAATTTCGCGGCTTGGCGCGAACCTACAATGCCCCGCTGATCGTGGCCGAACAAACCAGACGGTTGGCGGAACGCAATTTCGGTTTTCTGGAAATCGATACCATTGCCGGCGCGCCGGACAATCCGCCCACCACCCTGTATGCCTTGATGGGCGGGGTGATGGTGCGCGCCTCGCCCAAGTTCCGGGCGCTGGCGGTATTTCACGATCATATCTTCCAGGCGATCCGCAAACAGAATTGGCGGGTGGCGCGCGATCTGATCGCACAATGCCGCCGCCTGTCGGGCGCCAACCAGCCGCTATACGATCTACACCTGGCGCGCATTGCCTATTACGAAACCCATCCACCCCGCGCGGACTGGGATGGTGCGTTCCGCCCAATTTTGGAATAGCGCGGGACGGATGTTTTTCCAATTGGCGGCTCCGCCGCCGGGGCGGTTGAGCACTGGGACGGCGCTTTCAGGCCAGTATTGGATTAGTGCTTGTTCCTACCCCAATTGTCATGGCCCGCGACTGCGGGCCACCCAGGTGAAACCAACTCAAATCGTGCAAATGGGTCGACATTCCATTCTGCACTGCCACAACTTTATACCCAACTGGATGGCCCGCAGTCGCGGGCCATGACAGTTAGAGCTGGGGAATGTTCGCCAGCCCGTAATACGCCGCCGGTGCGCCGATCAGCGCCGCCCACATCTGGTCGCCCCAGGAAAAATGCCACCATTCGTCGGGATGGCCGGCAAAGCCTTCCTCGATCATCAGCCAGTGCAATAGGCGGCGGTTGGCGCGGGCTTCCTGATCCGAAAAGGAAAAATTGTCCGCATCCCATTGCTCGAACCGGTCGCGATGCGCCAGCGCCGTGACGTCATCGAACAGCGAGCCCATCCACAGCGCCTCGCCATCCTTCCAACGTAACGTAAGATCCACCGCCGAGGCCGTGGCATGGGGGGCGGGGGAATCCGCGCTGTCCGAGGGCGCCGCCCAATAGCGTTCCACTTCCTGCGTCAGGGCCGCGCCGCTAAGACCGGCATCACGGCGGGCCAGTTCGCGCGGCATCCACACGTCGTGGAAATAGGCCTGCACCGCGCGCGGCCGCCAGGCATCGAACAGAAACAGCTCCAGCCCCGCGGCACCGGCGCGTGCATTCACCCGCAGCAGTTTTTCCGCCACCGATTTGCGCAGCCACAATTGCTCGACCGCCCCTTCGATCCGCTGCCAGTAAGGGGGATTGCGGTCACTGGCGTAAAAATTCTCGCCCTTGAGCCCCATGTCGCGCGCTTCCACCACCGGCTCCGGGAACAGGGCATTGTCCCGCGCCAGCTTTATGCGGCTGCGAAAGCCCTGGCGCGCGGCGCGCGCGGCAGCCAGGTCCCCGATGGGGCGGGTCCGCAATTCTTCCAGGGCGCCGAAAAGTGACATGCGCTAGTGTCCCGATTCCGAAATTCGCATGATCTCTATATCGAATTCCGTACGAATTTCGGAATCGAAGGACACTAGCAACTTCTTGATTCCTAGTGTCGTTTCGGTTTCGAAGTTCGCTAGGAGCCTGATATCGATGATAGTACGAACTTCGAAACCACGACACTAGATTAGGATTATGTCCACTGGTCCCGAAAGCCCCGAAAGCAAAATGACATATCGCGCCGCCCGGCGCGCCTTTATCGCCGCCTGCGAGAAGGCCCATGTCGATACGGTGGCGCGGCTGCACCCCAGCAAGGGTGCGGATGGCAAGCCGCTGTTCATGGACTGCGCCGCGCTG